>JAAHIA010000015.1 GCA_010671975.1 Leptolyngbya sp. SIO4C1
TGCTGGCAGCGTTAGGCGCCAGCCAAGGTGCGTATCCTCCAGACTACCGAACAGCAGACGCTGCTAGAGGTGACATTACGGGAAGGCAGAAATCGCCAAATCCGGCGGGTGGCAGACGTTTTAGGCTATCCTGTAGTTAGTCTGCATCGCCGCGCGATTGGGCCGGTCCGGCTGAAGGATTTACCCTTTGGGGCATATCGCCATCTGACCCCTCAAGAGCTTGCCTCGCTAAGTAATTTTGCTCAGCCAGTGCAGGTGAGCCAGTGAAATGCTCTATGATTAATCCTTGGTAGGAAATAATTTTTATATGAGACACAAGGCCTACACAACCGCTCAGCAACAACAGGAGCAGCTCTTAGCCATTGGCAGCGTGCTGCGTCAAACGCGGCAGGCTCAGGGGCGTTCTCTGGACGAAGTTGCTCAGGCGACGCTGATTCGTCAGCCGCTGCTGCTGGCGATAGAGACTGCCGATTTCTCAGAGCTGCCTGAGCCGGTCTATATTCGCGGCCTGATTCGGCGCTATGCAGAAGTGATGGGCCTCGATGGAGAGATGCTGGCTAGCCAGTTTTTTACTCGGCCTATGGCGGTTCAGTCGCGCGCGGCTTGGAAAAGCTCACCAGCAGCTCAGCTGCGCCCTCTGCATCTCTATAGTGCCTATGTCTTTTTAATTGTGGCCTCAGTCAGCGGGCTGTCCTATCTGCTTAAAAGCAATGCGCCCGATACGTCAGCGCAGCCGATTATTGACCCGGCCGCAGTCGAGCAGCTGATGCCGCAGCAGAAGCGGCGAGTCAGGCCCGCTGCCGAACCGCAGGCGCCTAAAGAAACTCAGGTGAAGGGGCCGGTGACGGTAAGCGTGCAGTTTACGCAGCAGTCCTGGGTGAGAATTGTCGCTGATGGTCAGACGCAGTTTGAAGGAACGCTGCACCAGGGCGATGAGCGGTTGTGGTCAGCGGAGCAGAGCTTAACGATTCGAGCCGGCAACGCTGGCGGCGTAGTTGTCAGCCACAATCAGGGCGAAGCCAAAGCGATGGGGGCGCCCGGTATGGTGGCCGAACAGACTTTCTTACCCGGCAGCGCTATCAGTATGGAGCTGAGCGCAGCGACGAACTAGCGGTTTTGCGGCAGTAGAACGCTGGCTGTTGTGCCCCTTCCAGGTTCACTGGTGAGACTAATCTGGCCCCGGTGATTATCCACAATCGCTTTGGCGATTGCCAGCCCCAGCCCCGACCCGTCACCGCTGGCCGAGCGGCGGCTGCGAGCGGGATCCACCCGATAAAAGCGATCAAACACATGCGCCAGCGCGTCCGATTCGATGCCAATGCCGGTGTCTTGAATGGTGATCAAATAGGCAAGCGCCCCCGGCTGCTTAACTGGCTGCAGCGTCAATTGCACCGTCCCTGCCGCCGGCGTATAGAGTAGCGCATTGGCAATCAGGTTGGTAAACAGCCGAATGAGCTGATCGCGATCGCCAGAGATCCAGCAGCTGGCTGCGGCTGGCTGATAGGTCAGCTCTAGCTGCTTTTCTTGAGCAACGGCCTGCTGCTCTTCAATGACCTCTTTGAGCAGCGCGTTTAAATCTAAGCTTTCGTCTTGAACCGGCACCAGCCCGCTATCCTGCCGAGCTAGGAACAGCAGATTGTCAACCAGTCTGCCTAGCCGCCGCGTCAGTCGCTCAATCACCTGCAGCTGATCTTGCTGAAAAGCCACATCCGGTTCGGGATCCGAAAGCGCCACCTGAGCGTTGGTTTGAATCACCGCAATCGGGTTGCGCAGCTCGTGCGACGCGTCGGCTGTGAACTGCTTGAGCTGCTGATAGGAGGTGCGCATCGGTGCCATCGCTAGCCCGGATAGCAGCCAGCCAATCGCTGCGGTGGCCACAATCAGGAGGCCAGACCAAACGCATAAGTCAACCAGCAGGCGGCGGCTGGGCACCGTCACCTCAAACCAGGGATGGCTTACCCGCAGATAGCCCAGCACCTGATTTCTGATCTGCACGCGGTGAGTAATCTGGCGCAGGATCTGCCGATCGCTGAGGTGGACAGTCTCACCGTCAGGATTTACATGCAGCGGCACAAAAATCGGCTCTGAGAAGGTGGTCCACCTGAGCTCACCGGCGGCACTAAACCACTCTAGGTCGATGTGGTCATCTTCGACTGCCTGGGCGTTGTCGCGAAAGCTGTCTTCCACATTAACTCGCAGAGAGGGCTCGATAACGCCGCTCGCGGTGAGCGCACGGCTGCTCACCGGACTCGGTTCATTGACCTCTACCACCAGCGATCGCTGAACAATCTCCACCACGTGATTGAGCGTATCATCGACTCGCTCGACCAGCGTATTGCGCACATAGACGTAGATGCCGCTGGCAAACAGCAGCAGCAGTACCGCCGTAACGGTGGTGTACCAAAGCGCCAGACGGCGGCGGGTGGCTTGAAACATGTTGGCTTGACAAAGAGACGGCTGGGATCCCGAGCTTGGGATTAGGGACTATTGGCTGGCGCGGCTTTCCCCAGCTCAATTAAGAACTGCATTGCCTTAACCAGATAGCGGGCGCAGGTATGCGGTGAACGCTGGTAGAAAGACCGCCAGGCGCTGGCCTTATCTTGATCATAGCGATCGGCGCGACCAGCGTCGGCCTCAAGCCAGGCCAGGCGCACGGCGTGACCAATCAGCACGTCCAGCACGATATCATCCTCAATCTGCCAGCTAGGGTTGCGGGCAAACAGCTCCGAGAGCTCCATCAGGGCTTCGACATTGATTTGACGATATTCGGGGGCCTGAATTTTGTTGAGCAGATGGTCGATGCGCCGAGCAAAGTCAGTTTCTTCAGCCGTGGTATCAGACAAAATGACCTGGCTAACCAGCCGATTGCGCCGCTCTAGCTTATCGCCAATGACGATGCCGTGGCAGTGTTTGAAAGTCTGCCAGACGCGCGGATAGAAATCGGCTGGAACGCGGTTGAGGCTGCCTTCAAGCTGTCGCTTTTGCCACCAGCTATCGGCCGAGTCAGGGGCCGCTTCAGCCTGGGGCAGCAGCACCCACTGCATGGAAGACAGCGGCTGCGCCTGCAGCGACTCTTGCTGGAACAGCCTGCGGTTGAGCCCTTCGTAGCCAACTAGCACCCGCCGCAGCCGCATTTTGATATCAAACGGGCTGAGCTGCATCAGCGCTTCGTAGGCTTCAGCCTGAGTCAGCTGCTGCTCGCGTCCTAGCTCGCTGGTGAGTAGCAAAATCAGATAGCTGACCCGCAGCGTCAGCAGCCCGTCAAACAGCTCTGGTTCGGCCTTGATCAGTACGCTGAGATAGATCAAAATTTCCTGCGTGAGGACGCGATCGCGACTGTCTTCGCCGCAAAATTCGCTAATTTTCTGCACGATGTCGTGCGGCGGTAGCGGGTCGGTAATCAGCGAGGCGCGACTGTAGGCTTTGCCCACCGCAATCTGCTTCTGGCGCACCAGCAGCTCAGTGACGGCTTCAGACAGGCTGATATCGACCTTGTTGAGCAGCCCTGCTGCACGGCGCAAAATGTCCCAGGTCTCTAAACGTCCGGCTTTGACATAGACCTCATCGAGTAAACGCGCCAGCGTCACCGGCTCAGTGCGATCCCAGCCGGTATCGTAGGTCAGGCCTGCGAGCCGAGTCAGGTTGCTGAGCAGCTCAATTTGCTCATAGAGGCTGTCTGAGGTTTTGAGTGCCTGCAGCAGCGGCGCAGTGTCAGTTTCGCGCTCTAAATCTAGCTCCTGCAGCAGCGTAAGCGGCTGCGTTTGAGCCTCTGACAGCCTAAGGTAGGCCGAGACCGGCAGCGTGTAGGAAGACAGCATTGGCGGCGCGAGCGGAGCGCTGCCTACAGCAAGCCGCTCGGTAGCGGCCGTGAGCATTAGCTGAAACAGTGCGCCCAGTCTCACGGGTACGCCGCTGCAGCGGCCTTCCTGCAGCTCCAAAATCAGCTGTAGCAGGGGTGAGTCTTCGATTGGCTTATGCCCAAGCTCAAACATGCTGTGTGTCAGCAGCAGCGTCGCGGTAGGTCGGCCAGGCTCATTCCAATGTTCGTGGATGTAGGCGAGCTCACTGCGAATTTGGGCAACTAAAAAGTGATAGTCAAGCGTTAAGTAGAACTGCTGCAGATCTAAGAAAGTCGGTAGAAAGACCGCCGTCTCGTTCTGGATGCGAAAAATGCGCGCCGTGGTGAGGCTGCGCAGGCGATGGACCGGTCGACCGGTCAGCTGTAGCTTGGCACTGCGGCCCATCTGCTCATAGAGTCGAGACAGCTCGGTAGCCGGCCGCACCTGTACCGGCTCAACCTGAGCTAGCACCTGAGTTTGAATGCCGTAGTTGGCCAGCTGCTGCTGCAGTGAGCTATCTTCGGCCAGCAGCGCAATTTGCACAATCGGCCGTCGATTCTGGCCCACCTTGAGATGGCGCGCTAGCGGATCGAGATCGCTGGGCGTGAGCAGCCCGGCTTGAATCATCTGCCCAAGATAGTAAAGGCTTTGAGCCCAGACCAGCGGCACGTTGTCATTGGGCAGTCGCCGCTGGCTGCCAGGAGTATTGCGTTCGGCCGCGATCGCAGCTTCTGGCACATAGTACAGCTCTGGTAGCAGCGCCATCCCGTCGCGCTCTACGGCCACGGCAGCTAGGCGCGCTTGGTAAAAAGCCACCTGCTCAGGCTGATTGTCAAACAGGCTGTTTAGCAGCAGGTAGCTAAAAAACAGCGGCCATTCGCATTCAATATGCTCAAACGCCTTCAGCTCGCCAGGCTCATAATGCAGCCGTTCGGTATCTTCTAGCACCGACTGATGCCCGTCGCGCAAAAAGCGCTTACAGCCATAGCGACCCTGCAGCTTCTCAACGACTGCCTGATGCGTTTCCTGACGCAGGTCGTCACTATCGACGGCAAAGGCCGGAAAGCCAATCACACTCAGCAGCGCCGCATCAATTTCTTTAGAGCCCGACTCTCGCGGCAATAGCGATTCTAGAGTAATGCGCGATCGGGCAATTTCATCGGGCAGCACGTGAACGACCGAGCGATGCCCGCCGCGCACGCCAAACAGGTTGAGGCCGTTCATCGCCTCTAGCGCCGCTTTCGCCATACCAACAGAGCTGGCATTCAGCTCGGGCTTGCCGTGATTCAGCTTGTTGCCGCGTTCCCAAATGCCGTAGTCGGGCGTGCGATAGGCGCGACCAATGTAGTAGAGCAGATTTTGCACAAAGTCGACTTCGTCGAGCGTGAAGACAATTTGTAGCCCGGTGCTGGTCATCTGCGCCAGCATCAGCAGATAGAGCGAAGTGGCATCGAGCTGTAGGTGGCCCCAGGCGTGGTCTTCAACCACTACGTCGCCGGTGAGCGTGTCATATTTAGCATGCAGCGCGTCGAGCGGGTCTTGAGTTTCTTTGAACTTTTCGACCTTGTCGGCCTGACGCATCATGGCAGACAGCAGCCCGCGCATCAGCTTGATAACGCTGTGCTCTAGCTCGTAAGTGCGGCCTAGCGACTCATCCACCTTGCGATAGGCCAGCGCCAGCCCCCAAACGGCTAAAATGCTGTAGACGTTATCGCGCACCCAGGCATCGGTATAGTCGCCGTGGGCCGTGACAGCAGTGCTGGCAGGCAGCAGCCCTGAGACCGGATTTTGCCGCGATAGGATAACGGCTTGAATTTGCTGATAGTAAGCGTCTAGCTGCGTTTGTCGGGCGGTAAAGCGATCCATACTTATCAGGGCGATGAAGTGACAGTATTGATGGCAAAATTAATAGCCGGTTAATAGTCAGCAGAGTTGCAGGCAGTTCACCTAGCCTACACTGCAGCAGCAGGCAGTGAGAATAGTCGAACCTCATGCCTTGCGCGCGCTTAATCTATCAGCAGTCTTCTAGCTGCGCGATTTGCAGCACAATCTCATCGATTATCTGTCGGAGAATGCTGCCGCGCTGATCTACATGGTTGAGCAAAATGCTTAGCACCACTGGCGGGTGCTGCGGCGGGCTGAGATAGCCAGAGAGTGCCGCATTATTGCTAACGGCACCTGTCTTACCCTGCAGCCGTCCCTGAACGGGCGTATTGCGAAACCGATTGCGCAGCGTGCCGCTCTCACCGGCTACCGCTAAAGACCGGCGGTAGGGGGCCTGCTGGGGGGCAAACGCCATTGCCTGCAGCGTATCCACAAAGGTGGCAGGCGTTGCCAGGTTATGTCGAGACAGCCCGGACCCATCAGCGAGGGCATAGCTGTCAGGAGCAACGCCCAGCGGCTGCAGGCTGGCTTCAACGGCCGCGATCCCGGCTGCTGTGGCAGGCGCATCGGCGTCGTGCGCTCGACCCAGCGATTTGAGCAGCGCCTCAGCATAGAGATTGTTGCTGTGGCGATTGGCGCGCTCAACCCATGCCGATAGCGGTGAAGAAGTGACGGCAGCCAGCTCAGTCATCCCGTTGGAGAGCGGCTGCGAAGACAGGTTGGTCTGCGCTACGGGAATTGCTAGCTGCATGAGTCGCTGCTGCAGGGCTTCTAGAAACTGGCGACCCGGCTCAGGCACGGCAATCGAAGCCGTCTCGGGCGCGGCCCCGGCAATCAGCTGACCGTAGACGCGCAGTACCGGCTGGCTCAAATCGCGGCCAACCTCAACGAATTCAGGCTGATTGGCTGCGACGGTGGTCGAAAAATTTTCAATTTGCCACTGAGCAGCCTGCATGGGATTGTCCCACGCGACTCGCAGCGGTTGACCCACCTGCTGTGGAAACAGCGTTAGCCCTAGCTCGTTTTCTTTGAAGATGAGGCTATTCACTGGCGCGCCGTAGCCGGCTTGAACGTCTTCCCATTCCCAGTTGGGGTTGACGACAGACCCTGTAAAGTAGCTGTCGTAGCCCAGCAGGTTGCTGACGCGCTGAATGCCCTGCTGCTGCAGCTGCTGAGCGATCGCACTCATTTGTGACTCACCAAAGCTCGGATCGCCGCGCCCCACCACGTGCAGCGTTGTTAGCCCGTCCTGCGCCCTGCCGTAGACGGAAGTCCGAGTAGTAAAGTCAGGCCCTAGCTGCTGCAGCGCCGCCGCCGTGGTCAGCAGTTTTACATTAGACGCGGGCACAAAGTAGCGATCGGGATCGCGGGCATAGAGCGTCTGTCGCTCGGTGGCGCTGCGCGCTAGCGTTTCAACCAGCACGCCTAATCGCGCCCGATCTAGCTCCGGGCGCGCCGCGATCGCATCAATCTGAGCCGCTAGCTCGGCTCGACAAACGGCCTGAGCTGGCAAGGCAAAAGTGACCAGCAGGGCAGGGAGCCATCGGAGCAGGTGCGATCGCCGCATCGGTTTACCTAGAGTAACGCTGCGGATCTATTCTCTTATGGTTTATGCCTAATCATTCAAGCAGAGCCAACCAAGCTACCGCGCCGCCAGCAGGTCTTTCAAACTGGCAAACAACTTAGTCAGGCCACTGTTGCGAACAATTGGATAGAAGCTGCCAGTATGATCTTGTTCGAGCTGCAGCTTATCGCCAGCGGCTACCCGAGTAAAATTGAGCTGCTCGGCTGAAGTCCAAAGCCCGTGCCTGCGCCGGTCAGGGGTTTCAAATACAACATAGAGCCGCTGACCTTTGGCTGTCTGAGCGCGGTGAACGGTAACAACTTCAGCTTCAACTCGCATCGTGCTCCTAGTTTAATTAAGAAAAAATTGCAACTAAATCCACTGCTTTACTCTAGGGCTAGCTGCGAAAATATGTCAATAGTAGCGAGCGCACTGATGGCCTTTAGAGTCCTGTATGGTGAGGGAAGAAAACCGCGCCGGCTGACTGCTGGCTTCTTAATCTAGGAGGTTAAATGGCTGACCAAAAAGATCAGCAGCACCCTCAGTACAAGCTCGATCGCGATACGGTTAACGGTCTGCTGAAGGCCGAGGCGACTGAGTTTAATCTGGCTGAGCTAGCCCGTCTGCGCATTCGCTATGACGGTTTTCCAGGCGCGCGCGACATTCAATCTGACTTGGATCAAGTCTTGAAAAACTGGAAGCTAAGCGAGGCGCAGCTGTTTGAGCAAACGCGCCAGCTACATCAGCAGAAAACGCTGTATAAGGCGTCTCGAACCAAAGGGGGAGAGGACTGGAGCTAGTTCACTAGCGCCTCAACCTGCTCGGCCGCAGTCGGCAGCGCTGCGGTCAGGACCTTGCAGCCGGTTTCTGTGATGAGCACATCGTCTTCGATACGAATGCCGCGCACGTCAGCAAACTGAGCTAAGCGCTCCCAGTTCACCAGCTGGCGGTAGCGATCGCGGCGCTGCGGATCGTTCAAGAGACCGGGAACCTGATAGAAGCCAGGTTCAATCGTGACCACCATGTGGGGCAGCAGCGGTCGATCGAGTCTCAGAAACCCCAGCCCGAAGCGATCGCTGCGGCGACGACCGGGGGCATAGCCCGCCAGATCGCCCAGGTCTTCCATGTCGTGCACGTCGAGCCCGAGCAGGTGGCCCACCCCGTGAGGGAAGAACAGCGCATGGGCATCCTGCTCGATCAGGTCGTCTGGCTGACCCTGGAGGATACCCAGATCGGCGAGACCCGCTGCCAGCGTGCGGCAGGCTAGCAGGTGCAGATCGCGATATTCTACGCCGGGTTTGGCAGCGGCAATGCAAGCATCGTGAGCAGCCAGGACCACGTCATAGAGATCGCGCTGGGTTGAGGAGAACTGACCCGAGATCGGCCAGGTGCGCGTGATGTCAGAGGCCCAGCCAGCTTCAGTTTCAGCGCCCACGTCGGCCAGCAGCAGCTCGCCGGCGGCCAGCGAATGGTGGTAGTGCTCATTGTGCAAGACTTCTCCATGCACGGTGACAATGCTGCTGTAGGCGCAGGTCATGCCCTGTCCTAGAATGACCTGCTCCATCGCGGCTCGCACCTCGGCCTCGGTGCGGGCGCTGGGTGTCGTTGCCATTCCCGCTTTGTGTGCCGCTATCGAGACGGCAGCCGCTCGCCGAATCTGCGCGATCGCATCGGCATCATGCTGCATCCTCAGCTGCACAATGGCCTGTATCAGGGTCAGGTCGGCTGACGGCTCGGCAAGCCGACTCAGCCGCTGCTGCTGCGCTCGGGTCGCGCTGTCTTGAACGCCAAGCGTCACGGTGTCGGCGGCCTGATTGGCCAGCTCAGCTAAAGGCAGCGCCCGGTCCGCCCCCATCTCAGCAGCCACCGCCTCGCGGCCAGGGCTCGGCCCGTGCCACAGCGCCTCTGCCGGCGTTGCCTCATCCATAAACAGCGTCAGCTGGCCGTCCGCCAAGCGCACTGCCGCATTCATCAGCGGTAGACCCGCAAAATATAAAAAGTGGCTATTGGCCCGAAACGGATAGACGTTCGCTGGAAAATTACGCGCGCTCGGCTGCCCCGACCAGAGCAGGACCGGCCGATCGAACTGCTCTGCCAGACGCTGACGCCGCGATCGCAGCGTCTCAGCAAGCGGTATCGCGGAAGTAGAAACTGACATAGGCGAACGCAAGAATTTCTTTTATCCTAAACAGGAAATACCAAGATGATCCTGTCTTTTTCCCTCGCCTTCTGAAACTGGGCAGGCGCAAGGCCGGCCCCTATGCTCATGTCTCATTCCATGCTGCCGGCCGCCGAGGCCGAACAGCTCATTCTTAGCCTTACTCAGCCGCTCGATGCGCGCCTCGCTGCTGAAACGGTTGCCTTAGACAGTGCCTTTGGCCGCATTTTGGCGACTACCGTCACCAGTCAGCTTGACTTCCCTCACTGGGATAACTCCGCTATGGATGGCTACGCCGTTCGCTATGAAGATGTGCAGCAGGTGCCGACCGCGCTGCGCGTCGTCGAAGAAATTCCGGCCGGGCAGCCCCCGCAGCAGCCAGTGACGGCCGGCCAAGCTGCTCGCATCTTTACGGGCGGCATGCTGCCGGCCGGGGCCGATACGATTGTGATGCAAGAAGACACCGAGCGCAGCGGCGATCAAGTAAAAATTCTGAGCGCGCCGCAGCCGCAGGCTTTTGTACGACATCGGGGAGCCTTTTATCAGGCGGGAGACGCCCTGCTGCCGCCAGGCATAGTCATCAATGCGCCGGAACTAGCGGTGCTGGCAGCTGCTCAGTGCACGCAGGTTAGCGTCTACCGGCGGCCGCGTGTGGCGCTGCTCTCTACAGGTAATGAACTGGTCAGCCCCGATCGGCCGCTGCAGCCTGGTCAGATTGTCGACTCTAATCAGGTAGCGCTGGCAGCGCTGGTGGCCCAAAGCGGTGCGATTCCTCTGCGAATGGGGATTGTGCCCGATCGGCCAGAGGCGCTGAAAGCCGCGATCGCGTCTGCTTTTGACCAGGCAGATCTGGTCATTTCAACCGGCGGCGTCTCAGTGGGCGACTATGACTATGTCGATCGAATTCTGGGCGAGCTTGGGGCTCAGCTGCATATTCGCTCGGTGGCGGTTAAGCCTGGCAAACCTTTGACGGTCGCGGCTGCCGCTGAGGCGCTCTACTTTGGCCTGCCGGGCAACCCGGTCTCGGCGCTGGTAGGTTTCTGGCGGTTTGTGCAGCCAGCGCTGCGCAAGCTCTCCGGCCAGTCAGACGGCTGGGGACCGCCGATGGTCACAGCTATCACCGAAGCCGATCTCAAAGCCGGCGGCCGGCGTGAAACCTATCTCTGGGGGCAGCTGCATCTAAGCGAGAGCGGCTATCGCTTTCAGCTGGCAGCCGGCTCCCACAGCTCTGGCAACTTAGTGAACCTGAGGGGCACCAGTGGCTTGGCAGTTGTGCCTATCGGCAGCACCACTCTCGCCGCCGGCAGCTCAATTCGCGTCCTCAGCCTGCTTTGAGCCCTACCTTCTAAAATAGGGACAGGTGCTATGGACACAGGTGCGTCTTACTCGAAGAATCTGATACAGTTACGGTCTGAGAAACTCTATGAATTGCACGGTTGGGTGAACCATGAGCTCTTCACGTGAACCACAGCGTCGCCCTCCGCCGCGTCCATCAAGCAGCGCTGCTGCCAATCGGCGGCAGCCCTCCCGTGTGCCAGATGCCAAAGGCAGTCAGCCGCAGTCATCGACTGATCGCAAGCAGCCGTCTTTTCCAAAGTTTCAGCAGGCGGTGCCAACCGCTTCAGCTGAGCCGGTCGAGCCCGCCGAGGCAAAACCTTCCCAGCCCTCCCCGCTGCGCTGGCTGCTGCAGCTGCGCTGGCTGCGCAGCTGGCAGTTTTTACTGCTCTCAACGGTTGCGGTTTTAAGCGGGACCACTGCATTCGCTGCTATCAGCCTGTTTCGCATTCCCAACCTGCCCAACTGCCGCGCTATCTTTTGGCCGACGGCGTCTGCCTCGCTGCGGCTGCAGTGTGCTGAATCTTACGCTGAGCAGGGTACCGTCGAGTTTTTGCTCGATGCTATTGACCTCGTCGATCATCTGCCGGATGACCATCCGCTGCGCGGCGAAATTAACCAGCGAATTGAAGGCTGGTCCGATCAGATTTTGGCTTTGGCTGATCGATCTTTTCAGTCGGGTGAGTTGGACATGGCGATCGCAACGGTGCGCCAGATCCCGGCCCAGACAGCTGCAGCTGATGCGGTTGAGGGTCGCATTCGCAGCTGGCGTAAAATTTGGAGCGAGGCGTCTGAGATCTTTGAAGCGGCCAAAAAACAGCTCTCTGAGCGCAATTTTCAAGAGGCGTTTAGCCTGTCTGTCAAGCTAATTGACATTGGCAACAGCTATTGGGAAGAAACCAAATACAACGAACTCACCAAGCTGATTGCGCTAGCACGCGAGGACAGCGGCAAGCTCGGCAAGGCTGAGCAGCTGGCAAAGCGCGGTTCGTTAGACGGCTTTCAAGAAGCGCTCAAGCTGATCGACTCGATCGGCCAGGACAGCGTCCTGCATGCCGAGGCCCAGAAGGTCAAAAAAGACGTAATCAAAGATATGCTGCGGCTAGCTGAGGTCTTTTTAGAGCGGCAAAAGCTATCGCAGTCGGAGCGACTGCTCAGGGCGATTCCTCGCGGGGCTGGCTTCGATCAGCAGGTGGCTGATTTTCAAGTCTTTGTCGATGCCTATCAGCGCGCCTGGGCCGGCGATGCGCTCGGGCTCGATGCCGCAGTAACTCGCTTACAAAGCCTGGGCAAAGAGCGGCCGCTGTATGCCCGCGCTCAGATGCTGATTAGGCGCTGGCGCTCTGAGCTGCAGGCGTTAGCCCAGCTTGACCAGGCCCGGCAGCTCGCAGCCAACGGCAACGTAGCCGATCTCAATAGCGCGATCACGGCAGCTCAGGCAATCTCGCGCAGCAACCCGCGCTGGGAAGAAGCCTCGCAGCAAATCCGCCGCTGGCGCAGCCGGGTCGAAACGATTGAAGATCAGCCCATCCTAAATCGCGCCGATCAGCTGGCTAGCCCCGGCACGCCGGATTCGCTGCGGGCAGCCATTCAGGAAGTTCGTAAGATTCGCTCAGGGCGCGCCCTCTCAGAGCAGGCCGATACGCGCGTGCGCAACTGGCGTCGGCGGATTCAGCAGATTGAAGATCGGCCCATTCTAGAGCAGGCGCGATCACAAGCAGCGGTGGGCAACCTCACTAGCGCCATTACCACGGCCTCCCGGATTGGCTCAGGTCGCGTCCTCTATGACGAAGCTCAAGCAGACATCAGCGACTGGCAAATCCAGAATCAGTCCAAGCAGTGGCTGCGCGATGCCTATAGCGCAGCCGAGTCGGGCTCTAGCAGCGGGCTGGCGAATGCCATCTCAATTGCTGACCAGATTCCTGAGCGTGGCGACAACTATCGCGAGGCGCAGACCCAGATTGATCGCTGGAGCTGGGATCTGCTCAACGCGGCTGAAACCTCTGCCCTCAGCGATCTAGCGCGCGCCATTGCGATCGCCCAGGATATTCCCTCTGGAGCAGATGCCTATGACGATGCCCAGCAGCGCATTGCGGCCTGGCAGGCGGAGCAAGATCTGCTGGAGCAGCCGCTGGAGCTAGCGCCGCCTGAGCGAGCTGAGGAACTGCCAGAGGCTCCTTCCCCCGAATAAACTCCTAGCAGGCCCCTTTGCTTTTCAGTACCGCTACCACCGTCTTAAGAATGAGCTGAATGTCGTAGCCCAGCGACCAGCGCTGCTGATAGCTCAAATCCATCGCCACAATCTGCTCAAAGTCGCTGACGCTGGAGCGACCATTGGCCTGCCATTCGCCGGTTAGCCCTGGCTTAACAGCCAGCCGCTGCCAGTGGTGTGGCTGATATTTCTTTACCTCGTCCGTGACCGGCGGGCGCGTTCCCACCAGGCTCATTTCTCCGGTCAAAACATTCCAAAACTGCGGCAGCTCATCTAAGCTGGTGCGACGCAAAAAGCGGCCCACTCGCGTGATCCGAGGGTCGCTTTCATTTTTGAAAATGAGCCCTTTGGCCTCGTTTCTGACAGTGTGCTTGAGCCGATCCGCATCGATCACCATCGAACGAAACTTCCAAATGCGAAACGCCTGCCCTCGATAGCCGTGTCGGGTTTGGCTATACAGAATTGGGCCGGGATTATCGAGCTGAATCGCGATCGCAACGGGTAAAAAAATCAGCCCGACAATGCTAAGACCAACAAGCGCACCAGCGATATCTAAAAGCCGCTTACCTCGATGGGACACTGACGTATGAGGACGACCCCAAACGTGCTGAGGCGGTAGCCAGTCTGCGCTAGCAGATGCCGCAATAGCTGCGGTGGATGGCTTCGAATTGAGCGATGAGGTAAGACTTACCATGATAGGTAGCTGAGTAAATATACGGAATTTAATGAGCGTGTCTTTGTGCTCATCATAGAGACCGCCTGCTGAAGTTCGGTAGTCTTGCGGTAGTGATTTCGTGGAATCTTTGAAGAGGCTCAGCTTGTGTGAAGCTCAACCAGAGCCTGCGCTGGCGCTCAGTCCCCCGATGCGTGGCCCAGCGTCTGCATAAAGTCGTAGAGGCGGTGGGCGAGCAGCAGCTTGCTGGTTGGCTCAATCACCTGCTGTCGACCGCTGCGATCGATCAAAATAGCCTGATTCTGATCGCTGCCGAAGCCGCTATTGGCCTGGTCAACGGGGTTAGCGACGATGGCATCGAGCTGCTTGCGCATCAGCTTGTCTTTGGCCGGCTCAAGAATGCTGCCAGTTTGAGCTGCAAAGCCAATCAGCCGCTGATGGGCCGGCTTTTTGGCAGCCAGCTGTGCCGCAATGTCTGGCACTGGCGCAACTGCGATCGCGTTAGGCAGCTCAGCTTTGGGCAGCTTGTAGTCGGCTGACTGCTGCGGGCGAATATCGGCAACGGCAGCGGCCAGGATGACCCAGTCTGCCTGAGGCTGCTGTGCCAGCATCGCGGCCTCCATCTCGGCGGCCGTCAGCGTGGCGATCAGGGCAGTCTGGCTAGGCAGGTTGCCCTGCAGCTGGGGCTCTAGCGGCGCGTGCACCAGCGTCACGCGAGCGCCGCGATGGCAGGCGGCTTTGGCCAACGCGATGCCCATTCGTCCGGTCGCGGGGTTGCCAATGAAGCGCACTGGATCGATGGGCTCTCGGGTACCGCCGGTGCTGATCAGCAGATGCTTGCCGGCTAGGTCGCGCTGCGCCGTGTGCTGCAGCGAGCTGAGATAGTCTAGAATTTCAGCCGGCTCCGCCATGCGGCCAGTGCCCACGCGATCGCAGGCCAGTCGCCCTGCCGCCGGCCCTACCGTGTGGTAGCGCAGATCGCTCAGCAGCCGCTGCCAGCTGCGCTGCACGCTAGCCTGCTGCCACATATCAGTATTCATCGCCGGGGCTAGCAAAATCGGGCAGCGCGACGCCAGTACCGTATTGGTCACTAGATTGTCAGCTAGGCCATGCGCTAGCTTGCCCAGCGTATTTGCCGTTAGCGGCCCAATGAGAAACAGGTCGGCCCATTCGCCTAGCTCAATATGCAGCGGTCGTCCCTGAGCGGCGGACCAAAAGTCGGCATCGGTATAGGCCGGATGTCGCGCCAGGGTTGCAAAGGTGAGCGCCGAGACAAACTGCTGCGCCGCGTCGGTCAGGATAACCCTTACCGCAGCTCCTGACTTCGCCAAGGTGGAAACCACCTCGCACAGCTTGTAGGCAGCAATGCCGCCGGTGACGCCAACTAAGACGCGAAGCGCCTCATTCTTCATCGAAGGGTTCAATATCGAGCAGGTGCAGGTAGGGCTCTGCTAGCTCTGGGCGCTGAAACGCGATCGCTCTGAGCAGATGCCAGTCTTTGAGCCCTTCAAACGCAGAGTTATACTCATCCTGCTCTAGCCGTTTAGCTAACTGTGCTACGTCTTCAGGCGTCATCTGATCAACCTGCTGATCTGAGATTTGCTTCGCATTCATTGCTGTTTCTCCCGCATGTCATCCATGCCTGCCTGTTACGCCTTGCAGCATAGTCTGACTTCAGTTTACGCATCCCCTGCTGCGAACCGCGCACTCTGCTGAGAAATGTTACAAGCATTCGCGCTGCCACCCGCCTAAATTGCCAGCATTTGTCCAAATTTGCCTACCACTGCCAGCGCCTCAGGCGAGACTTCATGACCCATCTCGAATTCGTGATAGCTCGGGGTGATGCCACAGGCGATGAGGTTCTGCTTAGTCTCATGCGCCTTGTCAATCGAGACGACAGCATCTTGGCGACCGTGGATCACCAGAACCGGCCGCTGGCTCAGCGGCTGCTGCAGCGGCGCGTGGCAGTAGCCGCTGAGCACTATCATGCCGGCCAGCGGCAGAGTAAGCCCCACGTCTAAAGTCATAGCGCCGCCTTGAGAAAAGCCGGCTAGTACCGTCTTTTCTAGCGGAATGCCGGTCGTAGCGGGCAGTGACTGCAGCCACTGCGTCAGCAGCTGGCGGCTGTTTTGTAAGTCGGCCTGTTGTTCAAAGTTGTAAACGGCGTGAAAGTCGTAGTTGGTCGGAAAGGCATACCACATGCGCCCGCCCGGCGCCATTGGATGCGGATAGGGACCGTTGGGCAGCAGGATCTGATAGTTGGACAGGTCCAGATAGGGCATTAGCCCAGCAACATCTTGAGCATTGGCTCCCCAGCCGTGCAGCATGATGAGTAGCCGGTCGGTGGGGCTGCTGGGAGAGAGGGAGAGGGCTTGTAGGGACATGGGAGTTGGGAGTTTGGATTTATATTTTGAGAGGTAGGCGGGGCGGGATTTTGGCTGGCGCTGATAGAGATTGGTGCAATAGAGGTTCGGCCATCCTTTATCCTAAATGAGTTAATGGCAAGAGATGGGATTGACTATGGCGCGTTTGGCTTTGCTGAGCACTTCGGATAAGACAGGACTGGTGGCGCTAGCGAAGCGACTGGTGGCGGAGTTTGACTTTGAAATTATCAGCAGCGGTGGGACGGCGCGGGCGCTAGCGGCAGCAGAGATTCCAGTGACGAAGGTGTCTGACTATACGGGCTTGCCAGAGATCTTGGGAGGGCGCGTGAAGACGCTGCATCCGCGCATCCACGGGGGAATTTTGGCGCGGACGGATGTGGCTGAAGATCGGCAAGACCTGGCAGAAAACGATATTCGTCCTTTTAATCTGGTTGTGGTAAATCTCTACCCGTTTGAGCAGACGATTGCGCAGCCGGATGTGCCGCTGAGCGAGGCGATTGAGCAGATTGATATTGGCGGGCCGACGCTGCTACGAGCGGCTGCTAAAAATTATGCCTACCTCACGGTACTGTGCCACCCGGCGCAATATAACGCCTACCTGGCGGAGCTGGCGCAGGCTGAGCAACCGTCGGCTGCTTTTCGAGCGGGCTGCGCGCGTCAGGCGTTTTGGCATACGGCGGGCTACGACCAGGCCATTGCTGCCTACCTGACTCAGCAGACCGACCCAGAGTCAGCTGCGCCTGCTGAATCGCTGCCCGAGCGCTATGTGCTATCCGGCACCCAGAAGCAGGCACTGCGCTATGGCGAAAATCCGCATCAGGCGGCTGTCTGGTATCAGAGCGGCGATCGCGGCTGGGCAACAGCGGAGCAGCTGCAGGGCAAGGCGCTGAGCTATAACAATCTGGTTGATCTAGAGGCAGCGCGACGTATCATTGCCGAATTTCCTAGCGACGACGGTCCAGCAGCGGCGGTGCTCAAGCACACAAATCCCTGCGGCGTGGCGGTCAGCGATACGCTAGCGCAGGCCTACCATCGCGCGTTTGCAGCAGATTCGGTGTCGGCCTTTGGCGGTATTGTGGCGCTGAATCAGCCCATCGATGCCGCCACGGCTGAAGCGCTGACTCAGACATTTTTGGAATGCGTGGTGGCCCCAGGCTGCACTGCTGAGGCGCGCGACCTCTTAGCGGCTAAGAAAAATCTGCGTGTGCTGCTGCTGCCTAACCTGAGCGACGGCCCTAGCCACACAGTGCGATCGCTCGCTGGTGGGTTCTTAGTGCAGACCTCAGACGACCTGATTGAAGCCACGAACCAGTGGAAAATTGTCACCGAGCGTCAGCCCAGCGAGGCCGAACTGGCAGAAATGCTGTTTGCCTGGCGCGTCGTCAAGCAGGTGAAGTCGAACGCTATTGTGGTCAGTCGCGATCGCGCAACGCTCGGCATCGGTGCCGGTCAGATGAATCGCGTTGGCTCGGTCAAGATTGCCCTAGCGCAAGCCGGTGACAAGGCTGCAGGCGGTACGCTCGCTAGCGATGGCTTCTTTCCGTTTGATGACTCTGTGAAAACCGCTGCCGCTGCTGGCATCAGCACCGTTGTTCAGCCCGGTGGCAGCATCCGCGATGCGGATTCGGTTCAGGCTGCTAATGAGTTAGGGCTGGTGATGGCGCTGACGGGGACGCGGCATTTTTTGCACTAGGCTTTGTTTGGGGTAGCGGCTGGGAAGATGGGGAGGGTTGGGACGGTATGGCAGGGTAGAGACTGGGTCTAGCGCGGGTGTTTTTCTTAACCTGATCTATCGACTGCTCCGGCTTTGCCTAGTTTCGCGTTAGCCATTTCTGGGCGTTCAAGCGCTGCACCGTGTACAGCACCATCAGGTCTAGCGTAATTCGGCGTTCATCGCCCATGAACTGCTCGACAGTGCTGGGTTTGGCATCGCTAGTGGCATAGGTAAAGACTTTCTGACCTTTGATATCTTCGTCGAGAAAGGCGATGTTAAACTGACGCTTGCCCTGATCCCAGCGACCGATTACCTGCCAGCAGTCATCAGCCACCTGACCGCCGGTAATCTCCAACGGCTGTTTTTCAAACTGCAGCGTCAGATCTTTCAGCCCTTCTTCTTTGAGCGCTGTTTCGGCCTCAGGCAGGTAGTGCTGCTGCATAAAGTCTTGAAACGGCTTTTCCTCTGGCTTGGGCGGCTTTTCTTTTTTGGGCTTGGCACCGGCCTTGCCGGCTGGCTTGTCCCCAGCTTTAGCCGCTGGTTTTTTCGCTGACTTATCGGCGGCTTTGTCTTCAGATGCTTTAGGGGTTGAGTCTTCTGCCATGCTGCTAAAAAATGAGCGAACAGTCTAAGCTGAGGATAGGCACATAGCCTACCCCCAGCTATCTCTAAACAGTGTAAGGCAAATAGTGTAAAGGCAAACTGACCTATGCGGGCTGAGGGACGGCTGCGTTTTGACGATACCACTCGATTGTTTGCTTGAGGCCGACTTCAAACGGCACCTTGGCTTCAAAGCCAAAGGCAGCTTTGGCTCGCTCGGTATCGAGGCAGCGGCGCGGCTGTCCGTTGGGTTTGTCGGTTTCCCAAACCACTTCGCCGTCAAAGCCCATCAGGTCGCACAGCAGATTGACCAGATTGCGAATCGAGATTTCTGAACCGGTGCCGAGGTTAACTGGCTCCTCGCCGCTGTAGCCTTGGGTCGCCATGACAATGCCGCGAGCCGCATCTTCAGCATAGAGAAACTCGCGGGTGGGGCTGCCGTCACCCCAAACCGGCAGCGTTTTGTCACCGCGCTGCTTGGCTTCATAGATTTTACGAATCAGGGCCGGAATCACGTGAGAGCTGCTGGGGTCAAAGTTATCTTCGGGGCCGTACAGGTTGACTGGCAGCAAGTAGATGCCGTCAAAGCCATACTGCTGACGATAGGCCTGCAGCTGTACCAGCAGCGCTTTTTTAGCAATGCCGTAGGGCGCATTGGTTTCCTCAGGGTAGCCGCTCCACAGGTCGTCTTCTTTAAACGGAACGGGCGTGAATTTGGGGTAGGCGCAGATGGTGCCCACGCAGACAAATTTTTGCACGCCGGCTTTATAGGCTGCATGAATCAGCTGCGTCCCCATCATCAGGTTGTCATAGAACAGCTCGGCTGGCTTCTCACGGTTGAGGCCAATACCGCCCACGTGGGCCGCTAGGTGAACCACCACGTCTTGCCCCTCAACGGCGCGCTGACAGGCTGCCATTTGGGTTAAGTCGCAGTCGCGCGATCGCGGCACGCTGATATTCTCAGGCTGAGCGCCTGCCTGCTGCAGCTGCTGTACCACCTGCTTACCCAGAAACCCAGCTCCACCGGTAACTAGAACGCGCTTATCGCTGAGATTTAAAGAAGTAGTCATAGCAATTCTCTTTAAGTCGTTTGAATGAATCTAAAGGAAGCTGCACCTAACCCCATTGGCTAGGCGCAGCGCTACCGCAGAGAGCCGGGCCTAGGATAGAGCGCCGCTCATGGCTTTGCGAATGGTAGCCATATCGAGACCGCTCTGCGTGTCGCCATTGTTATTGATGGGCTGCTGGCCAATGGCTTCTAAATCGGCATCTACCATGAGCTTAACCAGGCCTTCAAACGTCACTGAAGGCTCCCAGCCTAGCTTTTGCTTGGCTTTGCTGGGATCGCCAATCAGCAGCTCAACTTCGGCCGGCCGCAGATAGCGAGCATCGAACTTGACATAGTCTTGCCAACTTAGATTGACATAGTTGAAGGCAATATCTAGAAATTCTCGAATGGAGTGGGTTTCGCCAGTGGCAACCACATAGTCGTCAGGCGTTTCCTGCTGCAGCATCAGCCACATGGCGCGAACGTAGTCTTTGGCATAGCCCCAGTCGCGCTTGGCATCTAAGTTACCTAGGTAGAGCGCCTTTTGCTGACCGGCAACGATGCGAGCCAGCGCGCGCGTAATTTTACGGGTAACGAAGGTTTCACCCCGGCGCGGCGACTCGTGGTTAAACAAAATGCCGTTGCAGGCAAACATATTGTACGATTCGCGATAGTTGAGCGTTTGCCAGTGGGCATAGACCTTGGCACAGGCATAGGGACTGCGCGGATAGAAGGGCGTGGTCTCTTTCTGAGGAATTTCTTGCACCTTGCCGAACATTTCCGAAGAGCCAGCCTGATAGAAGCGTACCTCTAGCCCGGTGCGGTGCTGGTAGTCGCGGATTGCTTCCATCAGCCGCAGCGCGCCCATCGCCACCGTATCGACCGTGTATTCAGGCGAATCGAAGCTGACGCGGACATGCGACTGAGCGCCAAGATTGTAGACCTCTTGGGGTTTGACCTGCTCCAGAATGCGGCGCAGCATGGTGCCGTCATTCAAATCGCCATAGTGTAAAAACAGGCGCGCATCCTCGCTATGCGGATCAACGTAGATATGATCAATTCGATCGGTATTAAACGTTGAGGTCCGGCGAATAATACCGTGCACCTCATAGCCCTTATCTAATAGGAGTTCGGCTAAATAGGAGCCATCTTGGCCCGTAATTCCTGTAATAAGCGCGCACTTGGTCTGCGTCATTTTCTAAATTCCTTAACGAGATAGATAGCTGAACTGCTGCTGGATTCGCAGTCGAACCCGGTTTTAGCTTTCGTCATTAGCTTGCCCAAAAATAAGAGCTACCCAAGACGGTGGTCACTTTTCAGGGAAGCTGGACATGGCTGGACGCTGCAGATAAACGGCTTTAATAGCTCATAGCAATCCCAGTCAAACTTAGCCTGAAATGTTGTGAAACTTATCAAGAAACTGTGATTTGTTTGCAAAAACTGGGTAAACTCTACAACTGGCTCTTAAAGTGTAAGCAATTAGCCGCCGCCGGTGGCTTTGGAGCAAAATTAGCCTGTAGTCCCAGCTATGCCCGCCGATCTCGCTCAATATCGTAGATAGCCTTCTCCCAGCACCACTGCTCAGACCGATCTGGATTTTGCGATCGCACCCGCTCTACCAGCCGGTCGGCAACGGCGCGATTGCCGTTCACTAGCCGCATCAGCTGCTGCCGAGTGGCTCGGGTAACGCTGCCGCCAGAGCGCAGCTCAGGCGAGCGCCGCCGCCGCATCGGCAGGCGATAGCCCGTGAGCCAACAAAAGACGGCCACTAGTAGCACCACAGCTAGGATAATCGACAATCCGGACATGAAAGCTCCTTTGCGATCGCGCGTGGGTTACCTCTATCCTTGGTCATAGCTTAGCGGTTTCGGCTGCTTTTCAGCTGATAGGGGCCGGTGCATTGGGCCTGACCCCTACTACCAATGCCGTCTATACGCTGTCTATATGCTGTCTATATGCTGTCTATGACAAGGGCATAGCCGATGACTGACGCCGATCGAGTGCTCAACTTTTGGTTTGGCAATCCGGCCAATCCCGAGAGCGGCTATGGGCAGCCGCGCCAAGTCTGGTTTCAAAAAAATCCTGAGTTTGACGCTCAGATTCGCAGTCAGTTTCTAGCTGACTATGAGCGCGCCGCTGCGGGGGAGCTCTCTACCTGGCGTCAGCAGCCGCGACCCTGTCTGGCGCTAGTAATTTTGCTCGATCAGTTTTCGCGCAACCTGTTTCGGGGGCAGCCGCGCAGCTTTGCTACCGATGCGCAGGCGCTGGCCACGGCTGAGTACGCGATCGCGGCTGGCTATCCTGAGGCTCTCATCCCAGTCGAGCGATTTTTTCTCTATATTCCCTTTGAGCACAGCGAAGTGTTAGCGCATCAGAACCGCTGCGTCTCGCTATTCGAGGGTTTAGTTAAAGAAGCGCCTTACCTACAAGACGGGCTCGACTATGCCCGTCGTCATCGAGCCGTGATTGAGCAGTTTGGACGATTTCCCCACCGCAACGAGATCTTAGGGCGTCAGAGCACGCCTGCCGAGGCTGAGTTTCTTAAGCAGCCGGGCTCTCGATTTTGACTGCTAGCGCCAGACCCGGCATCAGTCCCGTATTTTTTAGGTTCCGAATGGGCAAGCTTTGCGGTATCGTTAGTCGCGGCTGCGCCAATCTCAGCTGAGATAGCGGCTATCAAACTTCATTTCTTGCTTGACGAATCCTGCCGACGTTGCTCTAATTTGAACTACCCAGCTAGGGACTGTGTCAGACGACCCGATTGGCGCGATTCACCCCCTGCTCTTTCGTCATATCGTAACTTTGCTAGCAGCTTATGAACTCTCCTCATCCGTCCGACTCGGCTAAATCGACCGCATCTAGACCGGCGCCATCCGAATCTGGCAGCTATTCGCCAGCGGTGCCGATGTCTGTTTATCGCGAGCTAGCCGCAGAGCTTCAGGCAACCAAGTCGATGGTCAATTCGCTCAACCACCAAAACCAAGCTTTGTCGCACCAAAATCAGCTGCTGCGTCAGGAAATTCATCGGGTGGTGCAGACGACGCTGCAGCTCGGTCAGTATGCGGGGGTAGCGACGCCCACCGATGTTGAAGCGGCCTCTGAGGCGCAGTCGGCGCTGTTTGCTGAGCCGGCAGCGGTGCCGCAGCGTCCGCTCAAGCCTATTCCCAAAGGAGTCCGTGCGGCTGAGCCTACCTCGTCTCAGCCCGCAGCTAAATCCGATTTGGCTGCGAAGTCGCTGGCGCTGGTGCCCAAATTCTTTACCGAGCAGTCGGGTGAAAAGCGACCCTATGCGTTAGAAAACGGTCCTTCCAAAGACGTCAGTGGCCTCTGGCTGGTAGTATCGGTGGTGCTGATCATTTTGACTGCGTTTGGTGCAGGGTTCTTGATCATGCGGCCGCTGCTGAACGATCGCTAGAGGCCTTGTTCCTGAGAATACCGCCAGTGTAAACTGTATTCCCAAATACGGTATTACGCCTGCCCTGCCAGTTACACAAGAAAAGCAGTCATTAGAATCTGACTGAATATACGGAGTGCTGGATCTGCATGAAAAAAATAGAAGCCATTATTCGCCCCTTCAAACTAGACGAGGTTAAAATCGCGCTGGTCAATGCCGGCATTGTCGGTATGACAGTATCAGAAGTGCGCGGCTTTGGTCGGCAGAAGGGGCAGACGGAACGCTATCGAGGATCTGAGTATACGGTTGAGTTTTTACAAAAGCTCAAGGTAGAGATTGTGGTCGAGGATGCTCAAGTTGAGATGGTGGTTGAGAAGGTGATTGCAGCGGCTCGCACCGGTGAGATTGGAGACGGTAAAATCTTTGTGACGCCAGTCGATGAGATTGTTCGCATCCGAACGGGTGAAAAGGACTTAGAAGCTGTTTAGCCACCGACTGTTTGAGCTGAGCTACCAGCTTTGGAGATGAACGAAGGGGATTAGCGCTAAGCTAGTCCCCTTCGTGTTTCAAGCACACAGGGCTGAGCAATGATGAGTAATGAATTGACCCCAGCGGCTATTCTGCAGCGCTACGGCCGGTTCGGCGTAGACCTAAGCCTGGCGAGGATTGAGCGACTGCTGGCAAGCTTAGATAATCCTCAGCAGTGGGTGCCGATTGTGCACGTGGCGGGTACCAACGGCAAAGGCTCCGTTTGTGCCTATCTTTCAGCTGTGCTAAGCGCTGCCGGCTATCGAGTCGGGCGCTATACTTCACCGCACCTGGTGGATTGGACAGAGCGCATTTGCTTGAACGATCGCTCAATCGATGCGGATCAGCTGCGATCGCACCTGCTAGCCGTTGAAGCGGCTATTGACCCGCAGGCAGAAACGCCGACCCAGTTTGAGGTTTTTACGGCTGCTGCCTGGCACTATTTTGCTGCCCGGCGGGTCGATATCGCCGTGATTGAGGTGGGGCTGGGCGGCCGGTTGGATGCTACCAACGTCTGTGCCAGCCCGCTAGTCAGCGTGATTACCTCGATTAGCCGAGAGCACTGGCAGCGCTTGGGGCCAACCGTGGCCGATATTGCTCGGGAGAAAGCCGGTATCCTCAAGTCGGGCCGTCCTGCCGCTGTGGGGCCGCTGCCGGCCGCCGCCGCTGCCGTCGTTGCCCAGCGCGCCGCTGATTTAAGCTGTCCGCTCTACTGGGTTGAGCCAGCAGCAGCAGTGCGGCCGGGCTGGCTCTGTGCCGGGCTCACGCCCGTAGAGTATCCCCAGGCGCTGCTGGGTGAGCATCAGCGAATCAATTCGGCGCTGGCGATTGCCGCTCTACAGCTGCTACAGCAGCAAGGCTGGCAGATTGCGCCAGCGGCAATCCAGCAGGGCATGGCCGCTGCTAGGTGGCCAGGACGACTAGAGTGGACCACTTGGCAAGACCAGTGGCTGCTGATTGACGGTGCGCACAACCCGGCCGCCGCGCAGGTGCTGCGAAAGTATGTCGATCAGGCGCTACCACAGCGCTCGATCACCTGGCTGATGGGGATGTTAGAAACCAAAGACCACAAAGATGTGTTCGCAGCGCTGCTGCGTCCGGGCGATCGGCTATGCCTGGTGCCGGTGCCGGGGCATTTATCAGCTTCCCCGGTAGACCTTGCTCAGATGGCGCAAGCCGTCTGCCCTGAGCTACAGATTTTGCAACGGGCGTCTCTAAGCGCCGGCCTGGCAGCGGTGTTTGCAGACCCCACGGAGCTGACGGTTTTATGCGGCTCGCTTTACCTGGTAGGAGATTTTTTAGGACTGAGATCTGGCTAGGCTTAAGCCCAGCGATGCCGTCCCTGCCGTAGCCTATCGCTCATCCCACTCGGCTGCGGCATCCTCAACGGCCTGATCGACCGTCTTTTCTCCTAGCATGGCGGCCTGTAAATTGTCGTAAATAACCTTCTGCAGCTCTTTGACATCCTCCATGGCTGGAATCAGCACCTCAGCATCGCCCATTTGCTGAGCGCTGACCGAGCGCGCGACCTCAACCGGAGAGGCCTGCGGCGGCAGATTGGTAAAGTAGCTATCCTCTAACGCAGTGACGGTCGACGGCAGCACGTTTGCAGCTTTGGCAAAGGCCAGCTGATTGTCGTCGTTGGTGACATAGAGGGCAAATGTGAGCGCCGCTTCTGGCACGTCGGTCGAATGCGGAATCACCAGATTCATCACGGCGACATTTTTCTTACCGGTATCCCCGCTGATCTGCGGGGCGCTAGCCGTGGCCTTGGCAATCTCAGGCGCGTTCTGGGCAATGGTGTCAAGAAACTCGGCTCCAGAGGCCAGCAGCGCCGTCTCACCGGCCTGGTAAAGCTCAATGGCGCGCCGATGGCCCTGCGTGAGCACTTCGCGCGGCAGCAGCTCCTGCTGATAGAGATCGGTCCAATATTGAAAGACGGCTTTGCCCGCAGGAGTATTGAACGCCGCGTTGCCCTCAGCATCGACCAGCGGCACGCCCATTTGGACAAACGACTGCAGCACGTCAGCGGCATCTTCGGGGACAAAGCTGATAAAGAAGGCATATTTGCCCGTTTCTGCTTTAATCTGCTGAGCTACCTCCGCTAGCTCAGCATAGGTCTGGGGCGGCTCGCTGATGCCGGCTTGATCAAAAATATTCTGGTTGTAGAGCGTCACCCGAGCGGTCAGATACCAGGGCAGCCCGAAGCTTTCATCATTCAGCGTGCTGGCCTGCCAAATCTTCGGTAGGTAGACCGCCTTTTCATCGGCAGCGATGCGATCGTCTAGCGGCAGCCAGGCGTTGCGGCTCGCTAGCTGCGAGGCAAAGTCAGGGTTGAGGTTGACCACGTCGGGCGCGGTGCCGGCCGAAACCGCCGTCAGAATTTTGCTCTGCATGTCAGACCAAGGCACATCGACCCACTCTACCTGGATGTCAGGATTCTCGGCCTCGAATTCAGCAATCAGCTGATTGAAGTAGTCCGTAAACTTGGGCTGCAGCTGCATCGTCCAAAATTCAACAGTTTGGGTGCCGTCGCTGGCCTGATTGGCCGGGCGGGCGCAGCTGACCACCCAGCTCAACAGCAGCCCAGCTAGCGCTAGGCCAATAAACTTTCGCCAACCCCGAAAATATTTCATGACTAACCCGCTCGCACAGATCGTGATAGACACTTTAGACCAGGAGTGACGCATTTGCCCAGCGCCGCAGCAGGCAAACGGCCTACCCCACCACCGTCACCTGCTCAGCACAGCGGCGAGCGCGATCGCGCGCCTGCTCTACCGTTTCTCCCAGCGCCAGCGCCACGCCCATGCGCCGATTTTGATAGGCGCGCGGCTTACCAAACAGCCGCAGCTTGCTGGTAGGCACCGTTAGCGCCTCGGCCATGCCGGTAAACTGCGGCGTCTCGGTAGCCGTCTCTGCCAGGATGACGGCCGAAGCGCCAGGGCGAATCAGCTCGATTTCCCCAATTGGCAGGCCGGCAATGGCCCGCACGTGCAGCTCAAACTCCGACATATTTTGGCTCACCATCGTCACCATGCCGGTATCGTGCGGGCGCGGGCTGACTTCGCTGAAGTAAACCGTCTGCGGCCGATCGGGCGGTCCGGCAATAAACAGCTCGACGCCAAACAGGCCCCAGCCGCCCAGCGCCTCGGTAATTTTGTGAGCCATTTGCTGACACTGTGTCAGGGTTTCAGGATGTAGGGCGCAGGGCTGCCAAGATTCGCGATAGTCGCCGCTGACTTGAATATGGCCAACCGGCGGGCAGAAGCGGGTGCCGCTGCGCGATCGCACTGTCAGCAGCGTAATTTCCGTCTCAAACTCGACAAACCCTTCCACAATCACTCGCGGATCCTGACCGCGACCGGCCTCGTAGGCATAGCGCCAGGCGGCTGCTACATCACTGCGATCGCGCACCGTGCTCTGGCCTTTCCCAGACGAGCTCATCACCGGCTTCACCACGCAGGGCAGGCCAATTGCTTCGACTGCTTGGACATAGTCGGCCTCGGTTGAAGCAAACCGATAGGGCGAGGTTGGCAGCCCCAGCTCCTCTGCGGCCAGCCGCCGAATGCCTTCGCGATCCATCGTCAGGCGCGTGGCGCGCGCGGTTGGAATCACGCACCAGCCCGCCTGCTCCAGCGCTACGAGCCGATCGGTCGCTAACGCTTCGACCTCAGGCACAATTAAATCAGGCTGCTCCGCTTCAACCAGCTGCGCCAGCGCTGCGCCATCCAGCATATTGATCACCTGCCGGCGATGCGCAAACTGCATCGCCGGTGCCCGATCGTAGGCATCAGCGGCTATCACCTCGATGCCCAGCCGCATTGCCTCTAGCGTCACCTCCCGGCCTAGCTCGCCAGAACCTAGCAGCAGCAGTCGTTTGGCTGTCTTCGAGAGCGGCGCTCCCCAAGGCTGACTGGCCAAGCTAGATTGTTTCGCATCCATATTTTTTTCGCAAAAGACAGATTTTTTCAATAACCTGTGCTCAATTTAATCAATTACGTGTAATATTGCGCGTAAAAACAACCCTGTTTTTGCGACCTGCCCTAGGCAGCTGTTGTTCAGAACAGGCAGAAGAGACCGCTGGGGATGATTGGCATCCATATCTACATAGATCTCTTCCTGCCTTGGATCTTGAGCTGCAGTAACGGTGGTCGCTAGGGCTGCCTGTCAGCCTTTAGTGGAATCGCTAGCGCGCGTTGCGTTTTATTTAAGAACTGTATGTTCTGTCGTCTTTTTGGGCAGGCTGGTGTCCAAATCTATATCTTTTTTCAAACGCTAGCCATTCCGACACAAATTGTGTACTATGCGTTAGCAAAAAATTGTCAAGTGCTATCAAAAAATCGCTAAGCCCCGGCCGGCTTGATTTTGAATTTGTTTTAATCTCGTTTGATCTCAGTGAGCGGACAAAGCTGTGGATAGTCTGAAGTCGTTGTTTTCAAGAAAGCCCCCTGGCGTTGGTGTCGAGCTGACCCCGGAGCGGGTGAATGTCGCCCGAATGCGCAAGCAGGGACAAAAAATCAAGCTAGAGACCCTGGCATCTGCCGAAATCCCTGAAGGCATCTTTGAGGAGGGGCAGATTATTGACACCGCAGCGATGGCTGAGGCAATCCGGTCAGCTCTGGCGGAAAGTAAGCTGAAGGTCAAGCGAGCCACAACGGCCATTCCGGGGCGGGCCATCACCCGCGTCATCCCAGTGCCTGCCGAGCTCGACGATCAGA
>JAAHIA010000150.1 GCA_010671975.1 Leptolyngbya sp. SIO4C1
GAAGCCAATCCCGCCCTCGGGACCACCCTCGACACACCCCCCTCAGCAGTACGACGTTTCCTCAACTGAGTTTCGACAGGCCGACAGCGACCAAGGCATTCCGCCCGTGATTCAGCAGTACATTGACCAGCATCAGCTATACCCATGCCCGGAAAACTCCAAAAAAAAGCTCTCGACTCGCTAGCCGATACCGATCTTGCCGACTTTAAGGTCGGCGTTGACAACGTTATTTTTTCAGTCGATACGGACCAAAATCGACTGCTGGTCTTGCTGGTGATGCGTCATGATCACCCCTATGTTGGCTACTGGAACCTGCCCGGGACGCTGGTGCGTCAGGGCGAATCGCTCGAGGACGCCGCCGACCGAGTCCTGGCGGAGAAAATTCGCGTTAGTAATCTCTATCTAGAGCAGCTCTACACCTTTGGCGGTCCGCAGCGCGATCCGCGTGAAGCAAAAACTGCCTACGATGTGCGCTATCTATCGGTTAGCTACTTTGCCCTAGTGCGCTTTGCCGAGGCCGAGCTGATTGCCGATGGCGTTAGCGGCATTGCCTGGTATCCGCTCAGCCGCGTACCAAAGCTGGCCTTTGACCACAACGAAATTTTGGACTACGGCTATCGACGGCTGCGCAACAAGCTGGAATATAGCCCAGTCGCCTTTGATGTGCTGCCGGATACCTTCACCCTGAGCGATCTCTATCAGCTTTACGCCACCGTCCTGGGCGAAGACTTTTCTGACTATTCCAACTTTCGGACGCGCTTACTGAAGCTTGGCTTTTTAGAAGATACCGGCATCAAGGTTTCTCGCGGGGCCGGACGACCCGCTAGCCTCTATCGGTTTGATGCGGCAGCGTTTGAGCCGCTCAAGGACAAGCCGATGGTGTTCATTTGAGTTTAGAGTTTATTCTTTGACCTATGAAACTTGCGATCGCACAGCTCAACCCTACCGTCGGCGATATTGCGGGCAATGCGCAACAGATTTTGAGTGCCGCAGAGCAGGCGGCCCAGCAGGGCGTGCGGCTGCTGCTGACGCCAGAGCTGTCGCTGTGCGGCTATCCGCCTCGAGATTTGCTGCTGCGACCAGGGTTTATTGCGCTGATGCGCCAGCGGCTAGATTGGCTAGCGCGCGAGCTGCCGGCAGGTTTAGCGGCGCTGGTGGGCCTAGCCGAAAACAATCCTCAGGCTGCAACCGCCGGTGAAAAACCGCTGTTTAACAGCATGGCGCTGTTAGAGAACGGTCGGGTGCAGGCAGTCTTTCATAAGCGGCTGCTGCCGACCTACGATGTGTTTGATGAAGATCGCTATTTTGAATCAGGTACGGCACCTAACCACTTCACGCTGACGGAGGCGACCGGGGCGACCGTGCAGATTGGCGTCACCATTTGCGAAGATCTGTGGAACGATGCTGACTTTTGGGGGCAGCGCGCCTATGCCATCAATCCGACGGCCGAGGTGGTGGCAGCAGGCGTTGACCTGGTTGTGAATCTCTCTGCTTCACCCTACGTGGTTGGCAAGCAGCGGCTGCGAGAAGATTTGATTCGTCACGCCGTAGAGCAGCATCGCTGTCCGATTGTCTATGTCAACCAGGTGGGCGGCAACGACGATTTAATTTTCGATGGCTACAGCGTTGCGGTCAGCCGTCAGGGTGAGCTAGCTTGCCGCGCGCCTGGGTTTCAGCCAGCGCTAGAGATTTTAGACTTTGACCCGGTGCAGTCTGACCTGAGCCGCGCCCAGACTCATCCGCTGCCGTCGGCCCCCGAAGCAGAAATCTGGTCGGCGCTGGTGCTCGGGGTGCAAGACTATGCTCGCAAATGTGGCTTCTCAAAGGCCGTGATGGGGCTCAGTGGCGGCATCGATTCGGCTTTGGTGTGCGCGATCGCGGCTGCCGCGCTGGGCCCCGAGCAGGTGCTAGGCGTGCTGATGCCGTCTCCCTACAGCTCTGAGCACTCGATTGCCGATGCCGCTGAGCTGGCTCAGAATCTAGGTGTCTCTACCGAAACGCTCAAGATTGAACTACTGATGCGGGACTATGACAGCGTGCTAAGAGCCCTCTTTGCAGGCACTGAGGCCGGCGTGGCTGAAGAGAATCTGCAGTCGCGCATTCGCGGTAACCTGCTGATGGCCATTGCCAATAAGTTTGGTCACCTGCTGCTCTCAACGGGCAATAAGTCTGAGATGGCCGTGGGCTACTGCACGCTTTACGGCGATATGAACGGTGGCCTAGCCGTGATTGCCGATCTGCCTAAAACCAAGGTCTACGCGCTCTGCCGCTGGCTTAATCGACAGGCTAAAGCGGGGGAGCCCCTAGGCAAGCTGCCTGTGAGACGGCCCGCTACAGAGGTCATCCCTGAGCACATTCTGATCAAGCCGCCCAGCGCTGAACTCAAGCCGGGCCAGGTCGATCAAGATTCGCTGCCGGCCTATGACGTGCTCGACGACATTCTAGAGCGGTTAATTCAGCAGCATCAGTCAGCCGCAGAGATTGTGGCAGCGGGCTACGACGTTGCCGTAGTCGAAAAAGTGGTGCGGCTGATTAGTCGGGCCGAGTTTAAGCGACGGCAGGCCCCGCCTGTGTTAAAAGTCACCGATCGCGCCTTTGGGCTGGGCTGGCGCATGCCCATCGCTAGCCGCTGGTCGCTGGATGTGGCTGCCAGTCAGCCTGCAGCGGCAGTTTAGCTGGCTGCTTGGCGAGAGTGACCTTTGGTGTCCTAACCATAGCGATCGCAGAGATCTATGATAGGAAGGCTTAACATTTTGAACTGTCAGAGGGCATATTCATGAGTTCAGCCGAGCAGCTGATAAGAATGGCAGAAGATGAGCTGACTGAATACAGCACAGACGCGCGTAAGATTGAGAAGCTGCGCCGCAAGTTCAGCTTCGCAGTGCCCTATCTTCAGCAGAAGGCGGTGCGCGACCAGATTGAGGCTGAGATGTCGCAAAATTTTGTCGCCAAGTTAGTTGAAGAAAACCGTCAAACCGTGGCGCTGCCCTTTTGGGGCATTGGCGGGCTAGGTCTGCTGCTCGGCATTTCGGGACAGCAGCCGCTCGACTTTATTGCCACTGCCGTGGGCTTTTATCTGGCTTTTAAGATTCAAAAGTGGGGCTGGCGGCTGCAGGCCAAGCGTCTGGTGCTCAAAACGCTTGATGATATTGAGGCAGGGGTTGTCGCTGAGCAAACTAAGTCAGCTACCTAGCTAAACTCTATTGGCCTCTGTGATCAATGTTTTTACCCTTTGATGCTGCCGCGACTCAAAAGCGAATCGATCGGGTTTGGCAGCTCTCCGCTAGCTTTGGCATGGAGCGCAATGCCTATCACAACTATCTCAACGAGATCGTCAGCGATCGCTACGCGCTGATTAGGGGGCTGCAGCTGCTGCGCGATGAGCTGCAGTTTGCAGCGGCCAGCCCCACCGATATGCAGGCCTGCGGTGCCGATATGAGCCTGCCCAGCGTGGTGACGACGCTGGCCTATACCAACTGCGGTGATCGCATCCACCAGGGCGAAGCCACCAAGCGCTATCGCGACGTCGTCGCCTCGCGCTTTGCCACCCTATCAGAAATTGGCGAGCTGAAGCTTGAGGCGTTTTTCCCGGCCGGGGGCGGCACTGACAACGGGGCGACTTTGGCGCATGTCACCGTCGCGCATGAGCTAGACGAGCAGCTCAAGCATCGCCTCTATGCGGGCAACCCGCAGTCAATCTCGCTGGTGGCGATTGATTTAAAGACCCACGTAGGGCGGCTGCGAGAAGGGGGCAAGCAGGTCTATGGCAAGACGCGCGAGTCGCCCTGGCGTGAGCCTCGGGCTGCCTGCGGAGCCATTGTCGGCGCGCTGACAAACTATCATCCTCAGAACCTCATTCACCGCCGCATTCGCGATGATCTCGGCGAGCAAAATTTTCAACATCTTTCGAGTCAGCAGCTGCTAACCGACGAAGGCGTTGATATCACCATGGCCGTTGCCGCCATCATTGTGGCCATTCGCGGCGTTCGTAACACCGCCCTAGCGCTATCACAGGAAATGGATGAGCGCGGTGTGGCGCATCTAACCGCCAGTACGACAGTCAACCGCCCCTCGCGAGACGACCTCGTCATTTATCTGGCTCGCGCTACGGTCTTTAATGGCAAAATTCGCATTCAAAGCCTCGGCATGGATGCCGAGCGCTACAGCGGCCGGCTAGTAGAATACGCCGGTGAGCAGCGCCTGCAGCTGCGCTATGGCGATTTGGATGGCGAGAACTTGCCGGTTGAGGAGATTGGCTATCGGGTGCGCTCTTCGGGCCTGTAGCTGCGGCTAGGCTGCAACTGCTGCCGGCAGGCTGATCAAAAAGTTTTTAAGCAAGTCTTTACCTGAGTGAGTCAATACGCTTTCTGGGTGAAACTGCACGCCCTGAATATGCGGATACTGGCGATGGCGCACGCCCATGATGGTGCCATCTTCTACCCAGGCCGTGATTTCTAGCACTTCCGGGCAGGTGTCGCGATCAATAATCAGGCTGTGATAGCGAGTGGCCGTCAGCGGACTGTCTAACCCTGCAAACACGCCGGTGTTGGTATGGTGTACCGGCGATGTCTTACCATGCATCAGCTCTGATGCCGCCGTAATTTTGCCACCATAGACCTGACCAATTGCCTGATGGCCTAAGCACACCCCCAGGATGGGCACCGTCGGCCCAAGCTCGCGCAAAATCTCTAGCGAGACGCCAGAGTCATTGGGCGTGCCAGGTCCCGGTGAAATTAAAATACCGTCAGGCCGCTTTTGACGAATCTCCGCCAGCGTAATTTGGTCGTTGCGGTAGACCTCGATGTCGCGGGCTATCGGCAGCGTTTGACCCAGCTCTCCTAGATATTGCACCAGGTTGTAGGTAAAGCTGTCGTAGTTATCGATGACTAAAATCATGCGGTGAGACTTATCCTAAAGCAGCGCTAGCACCGGCGGTGTGTAGATAAAAAGCGCGATGATGATGGCTGCAACCGCCGCGACCAGCACCGCTCCTGCCGCACAGTCTTTACAGATTTTAGCCAATTCGTGATAGGTCTGACCGACGGTGAGGTCTACTAGCGACTCAAGCGCCGTGTTCAGCAGCTCCATGACGAGCACTGCGCCAATAGTTAGACAGATAATGGCGGCTTCGGTCGAGCTGATTTTGAGCAGCCAGCCTAGCGTAAAGGCAATGATGCCAATGCCGGTATGAATTCTAAAATTTCGCTGGGTTTTGAACGCATAGCTGATACCGGCCCAAGCGTAGCGAAAGCTGCTAAACAGATCGGGGGCAACTTTCCAGGCAGAGAGCCGATCGACTGGGCGAGCAGGCTTAGATTGCTTTTGCAGCTTAGGAGAGATAGACATAGGTAACCGTGATGGCATTACTAGGGGCATCTGACGCTAATAGCACCCTCCCCTACTTTCAATAGAAGCTAAACCTTAACCGACAAGTTCCCCAATTTTTATCTGGGAGCTGCGCTATGTTAACGTCTGCTAAAGCTGTGTAACTGTTCTGTATCAACATCTTACCTAGCTAACCGTTTTCTGAAATCAGGGTTAGCAAGGTAGTTTGCTGAGCCAGCATCGCCCTGAGGCTAGCTTCATCTGGATGGTCCCAGCCGAGCAGGTGCAGCAAACCGTGCGCGGCTAGCCAGATCAGCTCTTGCCTCACAGCATGCCCCAATTCGGCCGCCTGCCTTGCAGCTGTTTCTGTCGAGATGATGATATCGCCCAGATACAGCGGCAGCTGCCGATCGAGCGCCTCGCGTCCAGGCAGTGTGTTTTCTAAGGCTGCAAACGCTAGCACATCGGTTGGCTTATCCTGCTGTCGATAGCTGGCATTGAGCTGCTGTATCCCGGCATCATCTGTGAAGATAAGACTCAGCTCGTAGGCATCAATTGGCGATAGCTGAGGCGAGAGCACAGCTAGCCACTGCGCTAGCCAGCGCTGCCAAGTCGCTTCGCTCAAATCTGCGGTAGCGGGGCACTGCTGACTCTCTAGGTACAGCTCGACCGTAGGATATGGCTTAGAAGACGGTGCGGCGGCGGGCAGATCGATCGCCGACAGACTAACCGCAGACTCGCTCGCGCCTGACTCGGCAGGTTTTATCGACATGGCTAGCGGGTTAGGTAGGCGAGGCCAACCAAGACGCTCAAGAGCGCTACCACCGTCAGCGAAAAGTGAAACAGCGACTTACCGCCTTTTTTAACCATGTTGCGCATGGCCAGCTTGACGTAGCTAGGGGGAGGCTCAGGGGGGCTAGGCGTGGAAAGTTCTGGATCGGGATGGGTCATATTCTTCGAGTAGGTGTCTGAGTAGGTTGCTGCAAAAGGCCCTTAAACAGCCGCCGCTTGTACAACCTGATTTTCTTGCTGCAGATAGGCCTGGATGAAAGCATCGAGGTCGCCGTTCATGACATCGTCGATGGCAGTCGTTTCAACGCCGGTGCGCAGATCCTTGACCATTTGATAGGGGTGAAAGACATAGTTACGAATCTGGTTGCCCCAGGCGGCCTCAACCATGTCACCGCGAATATCCGCAATTGCTTGAGCGCGCTGCTCCTGGGCGATTACCAGCAGCTTAGCTTTGAGGATCGCCATCGCCTTTTCCCGGTTCTGCAGCTGCGATCGCTCCTGCGTACAGCGCACCGAAATGCCGGTAGGCAGGTGCGTAATGCGCACAGCCGTTTCGACCTTATTGACGTTTTGCCCACCAGCGCCGCCCGAGCGAGAGGTTTTTACGTCCAGGTCCTTTTCAGGGATCTCTAGCTCAATATTGTCGTCTAGCATCGGCATCACCTCAATCCCAGCAAAGCTCGTTTGGCGTTTGCCGTTAGCATTGAAGGGCGAGATCCGCACCAGCCGATGCGTGCCCTTCTCCGCTTTAAGATAGCCAAAAGCATAGCGCCCTTCAATCTCAAGCGTGGCTGACTTGAGTCCGGCTTCGTCGCCCTTGGACTCTTCTAGCAGGTGCAGCCGGTAGCCATGCTGCTCGCACCAGCGAGTGTACATGCGCAATAGCATCTCTGCCCAGTCTTGAGCATCCGTGCCGCCCGCCCCAGCGTTGATGCTGACAATCGCTCCGCTCTTATCGTAGGGACCTGAGAGCAGCTGCTGTAGCTCCCACTGAGCGAGCTCGCGGTTGAGCTTTGCCACCGTAGTTTGGGCCTCATGCCATAGCGCCTCGTCTGCCTCAGCTTCTAGCAGCTCTAGGATGGCCTGCATGTCTTCTAGGTTTGTCTGCCACTCGCTCAGCTGCTCGACGTGGGACTTGTACTCGTTGAGTTCCTGCAGCTTGGTCTGAGCCTGGGACGGATCGTCCCAGAAATCAGGCTGAGCCGCAATCTGCTCTAAATCCTGAATTTTGGCTCGAATCGCAGGCAGGTCAAAGATAGTCCTGAGTTTTACCCAGGCGCTCAGACAGCAGCTCTATTTCTCGCTTTAGATCAGACAGGTCTAGCATAGGCAGTTAAAGGCCCGCTTATGGGCACCTCAAATGATATTTCCACAGTTGCTTTTGTATATGGTAGCCGGCCGAGCGGGGAGTACGAGGTCGCTAGCAGCCTGTTTTTTAACTGAGTGCTAGTCATCCTTCGTCAGATTGGCTAGCTTTTGGCCGTCCTACAGGCAGCCTCTATTCACCGTTGCTTTGTAATTTGAGCAGAAAGTTTGGTGAAATTTTTAACTCAGCAAATCTACAGAGGCGGCTGGTAAAAAGCGAGATGAGCTCTTTTTTTGAGCCCAAACAAGGGCCGGTTGCGATTTTGACGGATCTAGTATTTCTACGCAGAGTTTTAAGAGGTTTGTTTTAAGAGTACCGTAATCCAACGATGGTGACTTGCGGCTTGCATCTTGAAAATGGGATTCAAATCACGATTTTGAATGCTCTGAGACAGGATACTCCGCAGACTATGGCTACTCATACTTCGTCACTTCGTTCTCGCGGCATGGAGCTGCTGATGGCATACAAGCAGCGTCCCTCGATTAAGCTGCGCAATGATTTGGTTCGCCTTAATGCTGGCTTGGTTCGTAAAATTGCTCACCGGGTTAGCCATCAGTGCTCTGAACCCTATGAGGATCTCGAGCAGATTGGCTATTTAGGGCTGATTCGTGCCATTGAGCGCTTTGACCCTAGCCAGGGCTGCGCCTTTAGCTCCTTCGCTGTCCCTTACATTCGCGGTGAGATGCTGCACTTTTTGCGCGATCGCGGCACAACTGTTAAGATTCCCCGCCGCTGGCAAGATTTGCAAAAGGAGAGCCAAAAGCGTCAGTCTGAGCTGCTGCGACGCTACGGTCGCCAGCCTTCTGACTTTGAGATGGCAGAGGCGCTCAGCATTTCGGTCGAAGAGTGGCGCGAAGTCAAAATGGCGAACAAAAATCGCCTACCGCTCAGCCTCGATGCGACGGTCTGTCACCACATTGACTCTACGATCACGCTGGGTGATACGCTACCGGATGCTCACTATCAGCTCTTGCAGAGCCTGGAAGAAGATCGCCAGCAGCTGCAGCGCGCCATGAGTCAGCTCGAAGACAAGACCCGCTCTGCCATTGAGTTTGTCTTCTTCAAAGGGCTTTCGCGTAAAGAGGTGGCTGAGCAGATTGGCGTCAGCCCCATGACGGTCACCCGGCGAATTCAGCGCGGCGTTGAGCAGATGATTGCCTTTTTGCAGCCGCAGCTGGTGCAGACCGATTCATAGGCGCTGCGCTACGACTAAAAAGTTTTGGATGACTGACTCCAACGGCTAGAGATTAAGGGGTATCCAAATAAGAAAAGCAGGCGTTTCCTTGGCGTCTGCTTTTTTGCTGCCAGGCTGGCTGTGATGGCTGGAGACAGCCCGGTCAGCTGAGCCTGCAAAAGGCTGTGCCCGACGGCTGTTGAATTTAGCAACGGCGTTTGATTAAGGTGATAGAGGCAGTTCGCCCCTTGAGCTCAGGGCAGTTTAGGTCAGGAGCCATCGATGATGATAGCCGCCATCCCAATCAGACGAAACGCACTATGAAAGACGCTGCGAGCTTGATCCCTTCAGAGCAACTGGCTCAGTTTCAGCAGCTGCAGGCCAGGCTAGGTCACAGCTGGCAGTCGGTAGAACAGTTCGATCGCCAGCCGCGTCAGATTGTGGTAGTGCCGTCGCTCAGCCTCGATCAGGAAGAGCTGGCCAAGATTGAGGGGGTGCATCACTATGAAGAGCGGCTGCTGTGCTCTTTGATCCATCTGCGCAACCCCAAAACGCGGCTGATCTATCTCACGTCTCAGCCGCTGCATCCCAGCATCGTTGACTATTATTTAGAGCTGCTGCCCGGCATTCCAAGCTCGCATGCGCGCGACCGGCTGAAGATCCTGTCTACCTACGACGCATCGCAGCGATCGCTGACGGCCAAAGTGCTCGATCGCCCTCGGCTGGTCGATCGCGTTCGCACCTGCATTCAGCCCGATCAGGCCTACATGACTTGCTTTAATGCCACCTCGCTAGAGCGTCAGCTGGCGCTAGCGCTGGGCATTCCGATGATGGCGCTCGATCCTGAGCTGCTCTACTGGGGGACGAAAAGCGGCAGCCGCGATATCTTTGCGACCTGTGAGATTCCTCACCCAGACGGCAGCCAGCTAACTTACAACGCCAAAGATCTAGCAGCGGCCGCCGCCGATCTCTGGGCGAGGCAGCCCGACCTCAAGCGAATCGTCATTAAATTGAATGAGGGTTTCTCAGGCGAAGGTAACGCCCTGCTGAACCTAGCACCGCTGGCGGCTGTGGCCCCGGGCAGCAGCGGTCAGGCTGAGCGCATGGCCGCCATTAAATCAGCGTTTCTAGAGCTGCGTTTTCAATGCCCTACCGAAACCTGGGCCCATTTTGAAGAGAAAATTGGTGAGCTTGGCGCGATCGCAGAAGCCTTTGTTGAGGGTGACATCAAGCGATCGCCCAGCGTACAGGGCCATATCACCCCGTTTGGCGATGTGGAAATTCTTTCTACGCACGACCAGATCCTGGGGGGACCAGACGGTCAGATTTTCTTAGGCTGCACTTTTCCAGCTGATGCCAGCTATCGGCTGGCGCTGCAGGAGATGGGCTACCGGGTGGGCAAAGCGCTGGCGGCAAAGGGCGCGCTAGAGCGCTACAGCGTAGACTTTATTGCCGTCCCTCAGCCGCATCAGTCACGTGCAGCTCCGCCGTGATCGCTTCAAGCTGCTCGATCGTGTACGGCCCGTCGTCTGGCAACCATGCCCGCCTGGGCCGGTTTGCATACACGTCGGCCCACCCACGAAGCGCACCGAGGTTGTGCTC
>JAAHIA010000151.1 GCA_010671975.1 Leptolyngbya sp. SIO4C1
GACCACGGCCTGCCAGGCGCTGGATTCAACGCTGGTGCTTTCTAGCGATCGGCTGCGGCAGCAGCTGTTTGGTACGGCGCAGACGGTCGTGGATGGGCGGGTGGCGGAGCGGCCGCTGGCGGTGGACGATCGGCTGATTTTTGAGATGCTAGAGAAGACGGTGCGATCGCGGCTGCAGGCGGGGCTGACAACGCTGGTGGATGCAACGCTGATCAGCGATAAGGAGCGTCGACCGTTTGCTGAGATTGCCGAGGCGCTAGGCGTGCCGGTGCAGGTGCTGATTTTTGATCTGCCGGAGGCGCAGCTGCTGCGGCAAAATCGGGCGCGGCGCTGTCCGGTGCCAGAAGCGGTGGTGAAGCGGTTTGGGCAGCGGCTAGAGCGGCGATCGCGCTGGCCCTATCAGGTGGTGCAGCCGGGGGTGCAGCTGCAGCTGGAGATACCGACCATTCCAGCAGAGACTGAGCTGGATGCGATTGGCGATGTGCATGGCCTGGCCGACACGCTGCTGGCGCTGCTGGCGCTGCTGGGCTACGACGCAGAATTTAACCATCCGCAGGGGCGGCGGCTGTGCTTTTTAGGCGATTTGGTGGATCGGGGGCCGCAGTCGCTGCGGGTGCTGCAGCTGGTAATGGCGGCGGTTGCCAAGGGCCACTACTGCGTGCTGGGCAACCACGACAACAATCTGGCCCGAGGGCTGCGCGGTGAGACCATTCGCTCGAAGTCAACCCGTGAGACGCTGCATATTTTACTGCAGCAGGATGAGGCGGTGCAGGCGGCGGTGCGAGACTTTTTGCGATCGCTTCCTTCTTTCTATCGCTATCGCGACTATGTGCTGTGCCACGGCGATATTGAGTGGTTTGACCCGATACAGCAGCCGGCCAAAGAGCGGGTCTATGGGCGCTGTCGGCTAGGCGAAGGTCACGATACGGACGCGCTGTTTCGGCAGACCAGCCAGCTGCGGCTGGTGCGAGGGCACATCCCGCTTACGTCTGAGGGCGAGCGGGTCTATTCGCTAGAGGCTGGGGCCGGGTTTGGTGGACCGATGGTGGCGCTGCGGCTGCCAGAGCAGACCCGGGTTGAGCAGCCCTGCGACTTCGACTACCATCAGCAGCCGGCTCGCTTTGCGCAGCAGATGGAGCCGCTGGTGGCAAAAAAGCTGGTCAAGCAGGTGACGCAGGGGCCGCTGACGCTCTATAAATACACCTCCAAAGCGTTCTTTAGCCCCACGGCCTGGGTCGAACATCCAGAGCTGAAGCAGGCGCGCGGCGTGGTCACCGGGCTGCACCGCCAGCCGGTGAGTATGCCTTTCCCCCGTACGTTTAACTATCTAGAGCAGGGCACGGCGCTGCCAAACGAGACAGAGATCACCGCCGTTGAGAAGCTAAACGGTTTTTTGGTGACGACGTTTCTGCATCCCTACCAGCGCGATACGCTGGTGCCGACCTGCTCCGGCTCGTTTGAGGGCGACTTCGTTCAGCTGGCGAGAGGTCTGCTCTATCACCAGGGGCTCTACGGGCGCGTGCTGGGCTGGCTGCGATCGCATCCCGAGGTGACGCTGCTGTGGGAGGCCATTCACCCCGACGATCCGCACATTGTTCGCTATGCGCCTGAGCAGCAGGGGCTCTATTTAATTGGGGCAGGCGTGCTAGGCGGCAACTTTTATCTAGAAGCTGACCTAGATCAGCTCGCCCAGGTGCTCGCCGTACCGCGCCCGGCCTGGTTTGACGGTCGGTTTGCCGATGCGATCGCGGCGGTGCGTCAGGCTGAGCACGAAGGCTTTGTGATTCGGCATCGGCCAGACGGTCGCTTTGCGCTGAAGCTCAAGAGCCCCTACTATCTGCGCACCAAGTTTTTAGCGCGGCTCAGCCCGAAGCGCTGCCGGCTGATGTATCAGAACTCGCAGCGCTTCAAGCAAGACCTGGATGAAGCGCTTTGGCCGCTGGTTGACTGGGTGACGCAGCAGGTGCCGCAGGCCGACTGGCTGGCCTGGTCAGACGTTGAGCGGCGCGACTTTATTCAAGCGCGGATGGAGACTATTTACTTTCCTACCTGAGCCCTACCTGAGCCTTACCTGAGCGGATAGCGTATCGAGAAACATGGCCCGGCTCATGCGTGCCAATTCATCCCTCGCCTAGGCGGTCAAATCTCTCTATTGAATGAGGAAGGCGGCCCAACCGGCTAACCACAATTGAGTCATCTGCAATTCTTTTCAGGCTCACGTCATGGCACTCTTCAAAATCGACGATCGCTACCCCAGCTACAAAGACCGCTACTTTGATGGTCAAGATCTCAAAGGGGTAGATGTGTACACTCGCGCCGGTGATGACAAACTGGGCAGCGTACACGACATTCTCGTGGATGAAGTTGGCAGAATGCGCTATCTGGTAATCGATACCGGATTTTGGGTGTTTGGCAAGAAGGTGCTGCTGCCGGTGGCGCGCTGCGTTGACGATCCGCAGCGCGATCGCATCTACGTCAGCGGGCTCACCAAGTCTCAGGTTGAGAACCTGCCGGAGTACAGCGACGATATAGTGGTTGACTACGACTATGAAGAGCGGGTGCGAGCCATCTACCGCACGCCCAGTGCTGATATGTCAGCGCCGGTCGAAATGTCAGCGCCGGTCGAAGGGGCAGGCATCAAGGGCTACGCTGCCGCCGTACCGCCGGTGGCAGCCCCAGTCGCCGAGCCGGTAGAGCCGGTAGAGCCAGCCCCAAGCGCCTACGACCAGTCGCCCGACCTCTATGCCATGAACGATGAAAACCATCGGCGACTGCGCCTGTACGAAGAGCGTCTAGTGGCTGACAAGCAGCGCCAGAAGACCGGTGAAGTGATTGTCAGCAAGCGGATAGAAACCGAGCAGGCAGAAGCTGCTGTGCCGGTGAAGAAAGAGAAAGTGGTGATTGAGGTAGAGTCTGTTGTTGGGCAAACTCGGGTGAATACGCCAGACGGCAGCTTCCAAAATCAAGAGGTTGCCCATATGGACGTCTATGAGGAGCAGGCCGACATTCATAAAGAAGCAGCCGTTCGCCAAGCGGTCAACATTCGCAAAGAAGTTGAGGAAGATGTGGTCACCGTCCGCGAGACGCTGCGCCGCGAAGCGCTAGACGTGCAGCAGGAAGGCTCGCCCGACGTGATTGATCGCCGGCAGTCGTAACCGCTTAGTCTCACGTTTACTTAAGAGAGACGCAGAGATTGCTTGCAGATCAAGCCTCTGCGCCTCTCTGTTGTTTTTACTTACAAACGTGACGGTCTGACGCTGAGCTTATTTCTTGTTGCGCTGGTTGCGGTTGTAACGAATGAGCTCATGGAGCGTCACGCTGCCATCTTCATTAAGATCGGCTCGGCTGTCGCCAAAGCCAACCTGCTGAGCGCTAGCCACGGCTGGTAGCAGGCCCAGCGATAGCAGGATTGGCAGTGTTAATAAAAGTAAAAAGCGTTTCATTGTGAACCCTCAATTCGGCTGCGGCCTTAGCCGTTAGGCTGATTTACCCTTGGCTAATTGCCGCTGATGACTCAATCATAGAAAGCCTGCCTTAAATGCTGCCAATGCTGCGCTAAGTAAAAGCTGAGAGCGCCCTGAGCTTGCCCATAGCTTACCTGCGGCGCTGCAGCTACCAGCGCTGTGCCCAGTCGGGGGCTGGCGAGGGGGCTGGCGCTAGCGCAGAGAGATCGGTTTCAAAACTGATTCTGGCACGGCTTGCGGCACCGCTGGCCTCTAGCTGCCGAATTTGCAGCTTACCGCAGCGAGTCGCTGCTAGCAGCCGACCGGTAGCGTCCCAATCGGCCCACTGAAGGTCGTCTAAAATCTCTAGATTGCCGTCTGAGATCAGCGAATAGCAGCAGCGCAGACCGTCAACGGCTTGCTCAACACCGAATTCACCGCCGGCGTGACCAACGCTCTCTAGGCAAAGTAGCCGCTTGCCGCCCGGCTGACGCTTTTGCAGTCGGGCATTGCGCCGCTCATCCCAGACATCTTGAGGATGGCGCGGTGGTGAGTCGGGTGCTTCTACCCAGCCGCGCCGCCGCTCGTTAGCGAACTGAACGACCGGTATAGGGCAAAGGCTATAGGCAATCGGCAGTGCGATCGCCCGAGCTTTATCGCTCTCTGTAAAAGCAGCGCTGTCTGCAAAATAATAGCCGCGCGTCCAGGTGCCGCAGGTACCAAATGCCTGTAGCGCCGTCAGCCAGGGCAGTTTTGAAACCGCTACGTAGGTCTCACCGTGTGGCCAGGTAGCGGTCGGCTTGTGCGCAAAGTAGCACAGCCACTGTCCGTCAGGAGAGAGATCGCTGCGACGCGGAAAGAGACGGCCGCGCAGCCAGGCCCCCGGCTCGTAGCGAGCAGGTTCAAGCAGCCAGCGCCCTAGGTGCGACCACCGCGTCGGCCCTCGCCGAAAGACGGCCACAACTGGCGCAGCGACGGCTGGAAGGCAATAGATTCGCGGCGCTACCTGCACTGTCATGTTGGGTGATACTAACAGCGTCAATCAGCCTTATCCTAATCCAGGTTTAGCCAGAACAGCGTTCAGGCAATTCTCATCTCCGCTCGCCACAATAAGCAAATGATTGCTGCTGACTCCTGTTCTTCCACCTTATTTGCAATGTCTGATTTTCTGTCTCAACCTTCTCGTCGTCAGCTGCTGAGGCGGCTGGGTCTGCTGGGAGGCGCAGCGCTGCTGCCCTCCGCTTTGAGTGCACTGGCTCAGCCTGCCGGCGTTAATCCGCACCGCGTTGTGCTGGTGAAGACAAGCGATCGCGCGGCCGGGGTACGGCGTGCAATTGAGCTGCTGCAGCCGCCTAGCTTTCAAGGCAAGCGCGTGTTTATTAAGCCCAACTACAATACCGGCGATCCGGCGCCGGCGGCTACCGATCCAGCTGTATTAGAAACGCTGGCGCAAGAAATTCAGGCGGCCGGCGCTAGCCAGATTACGGTGGGCGATCGCTCCGGCATGGCCGAGACGCGCAGCGCTATGCAGCAAATGCAGGTGTTCGCTCTGGCCGAGCGCTACGGCTTTACGCCGCTGGTATTTGATGAGCTGGGTCGCGACGGCTGGCAGTATTTTTCAGGAGAAGGCACCGGCTGGTCGCGCGGCTTTGCGATTGCCAAACCGGTCCTAGCGGCAGATGCCGTGGTTAACGCCTGCTGTCTGAAGACGCATCGCTTTGGCGGCCACTTTACCCTGTCGCTGAAAAATACGATTGGCATGGTGGCACGCCGGGTACCCGGCGACGGACATGACTACATGCGCGAGCTGCATCGCTCGTCGCAGCAGCGGCTGATGATTGCCGAGGTTAACCGCGCCTATCGACCGGCGCTAAATCTGATTGACGGCGTCGAAGCCTTTGTGGGCGGCGGCCCGGAGCAAGGTCAGCGGGTGAGGGCCGGCGTCATACTGGCTAGCACCGATCGGATTGCCATCGACGCAGTCGGGATTGCCATTTTACGGATGCTAGGGACAACTCGCGAAGTCTCTAGCGGCTCCATCTGGAGCCAGGCACAGATTCGCCGCGCCGCCGATCTGGGGCTAGGGGCGGTTAGCGCCAATCAAATAGCGCTGGTTACGGGCGATCGCAGCAGTGCTCAGATGGTTGAACAGCTGCGGCCTTTTCTGAGCTAGTCTGGTCTTATGCTCGCCCTGAGCGATATTCTCACGGCGCTGCAGACAGCTGAGTCGATTGCAGAAAACGGCAACCGCTTTGACCAAAATCAGCGATAAGCTTGGAGGCAACCTGACAGCCTTAGACCGATTTGCGCCGATAGCGTATAAATAGGTCTACGCCGGGGATCGCACTGGCCACGTGGGGTAGACCCGTGAACTTACGACTGATTGAGGTATCTGTGTTAATTAGCGTTGGGTGGGCAGCTGCACTCTTTTTTGTGGTGCGACGATGGCTGCGACAGCGGCAGGCTTGGCAGTGGTGGCATCAGCAGCAGATGTTACAGCGACACTATCAGGCAGAATCAATCCGCGACGGATTGCTGCAGCAGACATTTGCGTTTCGCCGCTACTTAGAAGGAATGCCGCAGTCAGAGGCTGAGCCGGCGACGCGCTGGCTCGATCGGTTTCAAACCTATTATCAATCGCTAGAAGGGTTAAGCAATCAGCTGTCGCCGCCGTTTGTGGCCGATAGCCTGCCGCTAGCGCTGCAGTTTGCCCTGAAAGACTGGCAGCGATCGCACCCGGCTCTGCAGCTACAGCTCGACCTGCCCACCGACTGGCCCAGCGGTTCGCCCAGTCAAAATCAGACTGTTTTGTCAGTAACGATGGCGCTTCTGCGCCTGCTGACCGCAGAGGCCACGCCGCAGCGGCTAACCCTTGCCCTGAGCCGTGAGGCCAGCCAGCATCGGCTTATCTTTGAGCTAGCCGAGACGGCAGCAGCAGACGCTAGCGCGGCGCGCATCAGACACCTGAAGGAAATTTTTCGCAGCTTAGCAGCGGGTCAGTTAGACGTTAGCCGTCAGGGCGCGACGCAGGTAGGCCGGCTCTGCTGGCGCGATGAGTGATTGTGCGGGCGCAGCGCGACCCTTTGCATTTTTAGGCAAGCTGGCTGTCGGTTAGGGGTACCCAAGCCGGCCGCTTTTATCGATGTTTGGCTGAAGCGACTTCTGTAACGTGAAGTCATCGACCAGCGGAAGCCGACTATGCAATTCGACAGCATCATCAATCTATTGCAAAAGGGACTGCTCCTATTCGTCAGCTTTGCCGACGATCTGTTGCTTGTTTTTCTATCGCGCCTCGGCCTGAGCTGGCCCTGGCTGCAGTGGCTCAGTACGCTGCTGCTGCTGGCAACCCTTGTCTATTGGAGCATTCGGCTGCTGCTATACCTGCGACGGCTGAGAGCGTCTACACCCGAAATTCACTAGGGCTTCCGTAGGCGAGCAGCCAAAAAGCCGCCAGGGCAGTGCGCTACCCCCGCTTGCAAAGGCGGCTCAGCCGCTAAAAGGCGCGACGGGCACGAAACCAAAAGCGAGGGCAGCCGTTTGTTAACTCACCCTCACCCTGCGAATCAGCACCGTCACCCACTCGCCCTCGACTGCGCTTGGCTGCGGCTGCCCCCAGTCGTTCGGGTCGGCATAGCCTAGCTTATGCAGCGTTTTGATCATCACCCGCAGGCCCGCCAGCGAGCCCTTAATTGATACTCGTACATTCTCAAACTGCGGCGACTCACCAGTCGCCACCGGCGGCGCACCCGCGCCTGACCCAGAATATTGAAACATGCCTGTCTCCATTTGGCTGGTAGGAAACAGAGCACATCGACCCCAGCAAACCCAGATTGTGTGTCGCAGTTGGGATGCTGGGGTACTATACCACCAGCCTCCCAGTTTGCTGATTCCAAACTGAGGGGTTAGCTGTCGGTGCGGTATTGTCAGTACCTGCCGGCAGCGCCAAGGTCAATGGGCTCTGGAAAAGCCGTCGTTTGGCAAACAACAGCTTAAGTCTGACGATAAATCGATTCGCACCCATAGTCAATATGCCGTGTGAAGAACGGTGAAGGTAATGGTTGGCTTAGCTTGTCATGCGCGAAGGCATAGCGGCCAGCTGATCGGGGTGAGGGATTTGCTCGAAAATGAAATACCCGCAGATTGAGTTTCGACGCCGCTCAGCTCTCAAAATTGGCAGGTTGAGCGAAGTCGAAACCGGGGCGATTGGGGACAGCGAAAACGAATAGCAATTATGGACTGAAGGCAAAGAGCAGGAAAAAACGCAAGGCGATTCGGATCTGCTGCTGTCTCGAACAGACAAGGGGAATTGGGAATGTAAAGAACATTGTGGGGAATACAGCCTCAGCCTTCCGGTTAGGTTTCCGTCCCCGTTAGGGGAATTGGGAATGAAAGCTAAAACCTTTCAGCCCACTAGCAAAACGAATCCTTGGTTTCCGTCCCCGTTAGGGGAATTGGGAATGAAAGAGACGGGAACAATGTTAGAAGTATTCAAGGTGGTGGTTTCCGTCCCCGTTAGGGGAATTGGGAATGAAAGCTGGGCGACTACGTGCGCACTAAAGAGCTTGGCCTGCGGCTGAGTTTCCGTCCCCGTTAGGGGAATTGGGAATGAAAGTTTTGGAACCGGCTTCGATCGCGTATCTGTCGAAGACGAGAGTTTCCGTCCCCGTTAGGGGAATTGGGAATGAAAGTTGGGGAAATCTTGAGGATCTTGAAGATTCCGGCGACTTTGTTTCCGTCCCCGTTAGGGGAATTGGGAATGAAAGCAGCGCTAGGGCGCGCGTTGGGCTAGGTTAGCTACTTTCGTTTCCGTCCCCGTTAGGGGAATTGGGAATGAAAGTTAACAGCTTGCTCTTTAGCCTTTTGGTTGAGCTTAGCCGTTTCCGTCCCCGTTAGGGGAATTGGGAATGAAAGGTAAAGACCAGTTTCTATACGATGCAGTTATATAAACTTGTTTCCGTCCCCGTTAGGGGAATTGGGAATGAAAGGGGAATTTACAGTTGAGACAGAGGTACTTAGGTTAAAGTTTCCGTCCCCGTTAGGGGAATTGGGAATGAAAGAGGAGCAGCTGAATGGCCGACTATCGGCTTTAGCTTATGTTTCCGTCCCCGTTAGGGGAATTGGGAATGAAAGACTGCATCGGCGTATGACGAAGACGAAACCGATGACGAGTTTCCGTCCCCGTTAGGGGAATTGGGAATGAAAGCGCGGCGGTAACGGCACCGACGCATACCGCTTCGGTAATAGTTTCCGTCCCCGTTAGGGGAATTGGGAATGAAAGCCTGCATCGTCGCTGGAGCTCGCTAGACGTCAGCTTTGTTTCCGTCCCCGTTAGGGGAATTGGGAATGAAAGTAATGGTCGATACGGACGAGTTCCGTACAAATGTTTCCGTCCCCGTTAGGGGAATTGGGAATGAAAGAAAACAAAACCGAGGAAGGGCAAGATGATTAAGTTAAAGTTTCCGTCCCCGTTAGGGGAATTGGGAATGAAAGGCAGTGGCGCGAGCTCGTCGCCCACGCGCCGCGCGTCGTTTCCGTCCCCGTTAGGGGAATTGGGAATGAAAGTACCTTGCTGGCACATCAATGCCCCATATCCGCCCTTTTGTTTCCGTCCCCGTTAGGGGAATTGGGAATGAAAGCCGTTAAAGCACCAAATGTAGAGGCACCAACGGCTTTCATGTTTCCGTCCCCGTTAGGGGAATTGGGAATGAAAGTCCCTGATACTCCAAAGTACTCCAGCTGTAACCCAGGCAGTTTCCGTCCCCGTTAGGGGAATTGGGAATGAAAGTGATCGGTGGGAACCTGTCGGAGACGACGTAACCTATGGTTTCCGTCCCCGTTAGGGGAATTGGGAATGAAAGTTACAACGGAGAGTCATGCTTGTACTTCGACCGTTCTAGTTTCCGTCCCCGTTAGGGGAATTGGGAATGAAAGACGGTGACCGAGACTCAAGATCAAGTCGGTGAAAACCCCGTATGTAGTTTCCGTCCCCGTTAGGGGAATTGGGAATGAAAGGGCTGGACAGCAACGCCGAACCGGCTCAGTAAGAAGTTTCCGTCCCCGTTAGGGGAATTGGGAATGAAAGCTGGCACTGACAACCTAATGATAGAATTTACGACCGCAGGTTTCCGTCCCCGTTAGGGGAATTGGGAATGAAAGGACCAGACATCCGCGATCGAATGGGTACGAAAGCCCTAAGTTTCCGTCCCCGTTAGGGGAATTGGGAATGAAAGTATTAAACAGTAAGCGAAACGAGGATCAATCATGCAAGGTTTCCGTCCCCGTTAGGGGAATTGGGAATGAAAGAACGCGAATACGGAGGCATTGCAAGCTCAAGTCGAGACGCTCAAAGTTTCCGTCCCCGTTAGGGGAATTGGGAATGAAAGCGACACTAATGCATCATTGAATGCATTAATGAAACAACTGTTTCCGTCCCCGTTAGGGGAATTGGGAATGAAAGATACCGCTATACATCGGCAAGCTACAGTAACACTGGAAGTTTCCGTCCCCGTTAGGGGAATTGGGAATGAAAGAGTCTGTTGCAGCTCAGCAGCGCCTCTTAGAAGAGCAAGTTTCCGTCCCCGTTAGGGGAATTGGGAATGAAAGATGAATCGCGACGGCAGCCAGCGGATTGAGACGATCTCGGCTGGTTTCCGTCCCCGTTAGGGGACTTGGGACTGAAAGTCCTCACTTCCCAATACCTGTCTTGCCTAGCTTTCGGCCCTCCCCTCGACGCGTTCGCTCCACAG
>JAAHIA010000152.1 GCA_010671975.1 Leptolyngbya sp. SIO4C1
AGATCTGTTCAAGCAGTTTGGACCACTGCTTGCGCAGCTGCGTTGGCGTTAGCCCGAGTGCCTGTGCGATCTCAGCGTCCGGCAGTCCCTGCTGCTTTAGCTGTAAAAGTTTGGCCTGTCGTTGAGTGATCTTTTCCTGTAAATGTTCCCACTGCTGCGGCGTCAGGCCCAAATTATTTTCGAGTTCCGCGCCCAGCCACTGATGCACCAGTTCCCAATGGTGAGAGAGGGAAAACCTGAGTAGATGGTATTTGAACCGCTGCTGCAAGTAGTCTCGCTCGCGCGGCGTTAGTCTTAGAATAGCTTCAATTTCGCTAGTCGGTAAATCAATCAATCGCAAACTAAAGTAGTCTGCACAGTCTTCTTGGTCTTTTTCCTTAAGATAGGCCATCAGCTCGTCGACGACGCGGCCGCGCAGCGTATCTTCTGGAATGCCTTCCGACTGTGTCATCATTTGCTCACGCAGCCGCTGCATCGGCGCCGCGTTCCAGTTCTGCTCCTGGTCGCTATTCGAAGATTCGGCTGCCTGCTCAATATCCACAGCCGTTTCTGGCGGCTGCTGCTTAGAAAACGTCTGCGCTCTAAGAATGACTAGCTGCTGGCTCCGTCGCCCGGGTAGGGGAATGCGGCGCTTGCCATAGCGCTCGGTAAAGGCCATATACTCAGCCAGCTCAATCGAGGTTTTAGGCTGATAGTCTTCAGGCAGCTGATTTTCACGGCGAAACGCATTGATCGCCTCGGTATAGAAGTTTTGTAAAAAATCTTCAATCAAATAGAGGCGAGCCTGATAGCTAGACTGCACCTGAGGCGGGGTGATGTAGCGATAGACAATCGCGCTCAGCGTGCTGTGCAAGTCAATCCGTCCGCGCCGTGAGCCCAGTTTGTAGTAGCGTAGGCATTGAGTCAGGCGATGCTTACTCAAGGTCATGGCCCAGGCATCGACATCTCCTGAATCTTGGATGCGCTGGCTTTCAGTGCAGATCCTCAGCGCCTCTTGGCAAATACGCCCAGCAACCTCGCGACAGTTTCGCTCTGAGGATCGGGTATGCTGCCGCAGTTCCTGAAAGATCTTTTGAAAAAGCGCGTCCACTGGTGCTGATGAGGTATCTGCTGATGAAGGATTGGGTGACAGACAGTCTGAGGTAATCAAAGAATCGTTCCAAGCTAGCACATTCGTTCTACGCCATATGACGGACTCTAGACTATGAGCATAGACAGTATTCCCGTCGTTTGCGCAAAACAGGAAAAGTTTCACAAAAGCATCAAAAAAGTCGCATGGATCTCGATCAGCAAATCCAAACCCTTATTGACGAGTCACCCGACTCAACCGCAGCTCAGGCAGTGCAAGTCGTTGCTCCTCTGTTAAAGAGTATTGCTGAACAGCTTCAGCACCAAGAGTATTACATCTTACAGAACATTGAGCAGGGTTGGGTGATGACGACAGTTCGCAATCGGCAAAGCGCCGATGAAAAGACGGTTGTCTATGCCTATCCGTCGCTAGCCGCCGCCGCCGCGAGTGGGCAAAATAACCCACAGATGATGGCAGTGCCCTACCCAACCACGCACCTGCTTTTCCAACTGCTGTCTTTAAAGCAGCTTGATAGTTTTATTTTTCTAGAAGCGGGGGGGAAAAAGGGCGCTGAGATTCGTCGGCAGGATTTTGAGGCGGCGCTGCGACAGCAGCTGCAGCAGTTAACCGACCTGCCCCCCGATATTGCCTAGCGATGACATTCTCGCTGAGTCACCTGATGACGATAGGCAAACATATCGTGCAGACGCTGCTTGACGAAGGACGCTATCAGCGGTGCTGAGATCCATTCAGCCGGTAGCGCGAAGGTAATATCGTCTATAAGTCGGGTTTTATCGGCTTCTGGCATAAAGCGATGGCGGTGAGTCCAGCTATCAAGCGGTCCCTCAACTTGGATGTCTGTAAACAGGCGGTAGGGCTCATACTCGTCGGTGTGACGCGCCAACCAGGTTAGCGGCAGCGGCCCTAGCCAAAGGCGAAATTCGCTAATGGCGCCTGGTCCTAGTCCGCCTTCGCGTCTGAGCACTTCTACAGGCTGCCAAGGCGGCGTGAGGATATCTAATATGTCGGCTCTTTCGTGGAAGGCCCAGACGGTCTCAGCTGGCGCATCAATCAGGCTGGAATATTGAAAAGTCTGCATAGTTTTGGGCAGGTATATAGACTCAATCTACCAATCTTGGTAGACCTTTCAATCTGCTGATATAGAGACGACCGAGCACAGCCAACTCTCTAGTCTGTAAAAGAACTGCAGTTTAAGGAAAAGCTATATGGCAACTCAAGATGAGCAAAATATTGTTAAAGAGGCCCGCCCAGGCAAAGGCGCAGCTGGCGATCAGCAGGCAGTGCAGGTGGCACAGCCGGTTGGCTCAGCAGTGAATCCGCCCGATACAGATCCGATGCCCGGCGGCGATGTTGAAGACAACATTGAGACCATCAAAGCCGCAGAGGCAAGCGAGTCAGACACCGATATGAAGACCACCGACGGCTATGTCGTCGACGAGTCTGGCCGCTTGGATAATTTTGCTGTCGAGCCTGAAATGTACGTCGAAGGCGAGAAGTAAGCAGTCGGCCCTGTTAGGCTTTAGAGCAGCTCAACAGCTGTCAGGGTCAACTAACTTAATATCCTTGCATCCTCCATCTGCCGCCTGCTGGCACGTGGGGGATTTTCGGTATTTGACTGGCTACTAGAATAGGCGCTGTTTTAGACGGCTCAAGGGCGACTAAAACAGGAAGTATCGCTGGGCCATCGGCAGCACTGCCGCCGGTTCGCAGGTCAGCAGCTCTCCATCGGCGTGAACTTCGTATGTTTCTGGATCGACGTCCATCTGAGGCTGATAGGTGTTGAGCTTCATGTCGGCTTTGCTCAGCTGACGGGTGTGACTGACGGCGATAGCCGGCGTCTGCAGGCCAAGCTGACCCGGGATATCGGCCTCGAGCGCAGCCTGAGAGATAAAGGTGAGCGACGTCTGGGCGATCGCACCGCCAAACCCGCCAAACATGGGGCGCATGTGCACCGGCTGCGGCGTAGGAATGCTGGCATTAGGATCGCCCATCTGCGCCCAGGCGATTGCCCCACCTTTGATCACCAGCTCAGGCTTAACGCCAAAGAAAGCTGGCTTCCAGAGGCAGAGATCTGCTAGCTTGCCCACCTCAATCGAGCCGACCTGCTCAGAAATGCCATGTGCGATCGCGGGATTAATCGTGTATTTAGCTACGTAGCGCTTGGCGCGAAAATTATCACTGCGCTCCGCATCTCCAGCCAGCGCACCGCGCTGCAGCTTCATCTTGTGGGCCGTCTGCCAGGTGCGAATGATCACTTCACCCACTCGCCCCATCGCCTGCGAGTCAGAGGCAATCATGCTAAAAGCGCCCAGGTCGTGCAGAATGTCTTCTGCCGCAATCGTCTCGCGGCGAATCCGCGATTCGGCAAAGGCCACATCCTCCGGAATGCTCGGGCTGAGGTGATGGCAGACCATCAGCATATCGAGGTGCTCGTCAAGCGTGTTGCGGGTGTAGGGGCGGGTCGGGTTGGTCGAAGAGGGCAGCACGTTGGCTTCGCCGCAGACCTTGATAATATCGGGCGCGTGGCCGCCGCCGGCGCCTTCGGTGTGATAGGTGTGGATGACGCGATTTTTGAACGCGGCAATGGTGTTTTCAACAAAGCCCGCCTCGTTTAGCGTATCGGTGTGGATAGCCACTTGTACGTCAAATTCATCGGCAACCGACAGGCAGGCGTCAATCGTGGCGGGGGTAGTGCCCCAGTCTTCATGCAGCTTGAGGCCCACCGCCCCGGCTCGGATTTGCTCTATTAGGCCAGCGGGCTGAGCGCTGTTGCCCTTGCCCAAAAAGGCTAAATTCATTGGAAAGGCGTCGGCTGCCTGCAGCATTCGCGCGATGTGCCAGGCGCCGGGCGTGCAGGTGGTGGCGTTGGTGCCCGTGGCTGGCCCGGTGCCGCCGCCAATCATGGTGGTGATGCCAGCGGCGATCGCAGTTTCGATCTGCTGCGGGCAGATAAAGTGAATATGGGCGTCGATACCGCCCGCCGTGAGGATCATGCCTTCGCCCGCAATGGCTTCGGTGGCAGGGCCAATGATGATATCCACGTCGTCTTGGATGTAGGGATTGCCAGCCTTGCCAATTTTGACAATGCGCCCGTCTTTGAGGCCGACGTCGGCTTTAACGATGCCCCACCAGTCTAGAATCAGGGCGTTGGTGATGACGGTATCAACGGCGCCATCAGCGCGTGAGATGGGCGACTGCCCCATGCCGTCGCGAATCACCTTGCCGCCGCCAAACTTCACCTCGTCGCCGTAGGTGGTAAAGTCTTGCTCAACTTCAATCAGTAGATCGGTATCTGCTAGTCGAATGCGATCGCCAACGGTGGGTCCGTAAGTCTCAGCGTAAGCCCGCCGATCCATGCGATAGCTCATGTAGAATCCTTTGAAAGACGCTGATAGCTAGCTTACGGCACGACTTGCCGATCCCCATGCATCAGGCGAACATTTTTAGAATTCTGCCGAATCAGGCAGCCTAGCCGCAGCGCTCAGCCGCCTGCCAAAGCGTAATGCCGCCGTCATTACGGCGCCAGCGCATCCAGCCTTCTTCGGTGCGAGCCCCGGCCAGCGCCTGGCAGCCCTCCACCGGACGGGTAACGCGCACCCGCACCCAGTCGCCGGCCACTTCCAACGGCTCAATTAGGCTGTCGTTGCGCACCAGCGTGATCACATTACGGCTCAGTTCAGGCTGCGATCGCAGCACCTGAGCGTTCTCGGCCTGACGAAACTGCAGCTGCTCAGCATTGGAGAGCAGGTCATCCCAGCGTTCAAAGGTAAGCGACAGATTACCGAGGTCGAGGTAGCTGGTATGGGTCCAGGCGCTGCCAGTTTCGGTATACTGCACGCGCAGCCAGCCATCGTCGCGACTCTCTAAAATGGGAAAGCCCAGCAGTGCTGACTGGGTGCGCACCATCGCAAAGGCAGCGTCTGCGCCAATCGCCAGGGCCGACTGACCGTTGGGCACTAGCCAGCCTTGAAACAGCCAGCCCCAGTGCTCGCCGGCCGGTGTGGCAAACAGCGGTAGCTCAATGTCCGTCAGCCAGCCGGCTTCTAGCTTGGCCGCATTCTCTTCAGGCGCTTCTAAAAAATCTAAATCGCTCGGAATGATGTAGCCAATTCCCAGCGGTGAGTTAGTTTCTGAGAGGTCAACAATGCCCGAACGGGTCGGCTCGTTAGCGGTAGGGAGCGAGGCTGGCCGCTCCGGCACTGCTAAGGTTGAAGGCTGCTGCGCCTGCAGCGGCGGCGCGATCGCAGCAATACCCGCTAGCGCAATTGAAACCGCTGCTAAACCAAAGCTCAGGCGGTGTGGATTCATCTTGACCCTATCCATTGTGTGTCTGCTATCAGAAAACTGTAGCGTATCTATCTTTTTCTAATCTAGAGGGTTAGATCAGCAAAGGCTTAAGCCAAATCTCTCAAATCAAAGTCGCTCAAACCAGATCTAAGGGAACCTACACCAGCACTACCGGCTGAGGCGCAGCGACACCAGACAGGGCTTCTAGCGCTGTCTGCAGGTCGGCGGTCAGCAGCTTAGCCCGCGCTTTGAGATTGCCTTGGCGATAGTCAAAGACTTCTAGCGGTGCGCCGATACGAATGTGCACGCTGCTGCCGCAGGTAGGGTAGGGCCGATCGTACTGCAGGCTCATAGGCACTACTTTAACCCGATCTAGCGAAGACTGCTGAGCCTGCAGCGCCAGCCGCGCCAGACCGGGCTTAAGTCGATGGACCTGGCCGTCGCGAAAAATATTGCCCTCTGGGAAAATAACCAGCATCTGCTGCTGCCGCAGCAGCTCAACGCCGTGACGCAGGGTAGCGATGGCCGGCCGCTGCACGTTTACCGGAAACCCGCCGAGGTGCTTGATCACCCAGCCCTGCAGGCCAACGCATTCATCCGCAGTGACCATAAAGCGCAGATATCGGCCGGTCGCCTCGTTGGCCACATGGGCCACCAGTAGGGAGTCCCAGCGTGCCTGATGCGTCGGTGCTAGCACCACTGGCCCACGCCGAGGCAAATTTTCTTGGCCACTGACTTCGATTTTGTCAAAGTAGCTTGGTAACACCACCTTACTACCTAGTTGATACACAAACGGGGCTAGCCAGGGAGAAACGTGAGACGGTCGCGCTGGACAGGGAACCAAACCGTGAGACATCGCTAGGGAAGGATTGAAAACCATAGACCAAAACAGTAAACACACCAGCTCTAGCTACAGTACTCCCCCAGTCTTGGCTGTCTAAAGGCAGGAGATGACAGTTTTAGGGCTGTCTCCCTGATGCTGCTGACCGATGCTGGCGAAACCAGCTCTGTAGCTGCTCACAGCAAGGATCGGCCAGAATGCCACCCAGCACTGGTAGACGGTGGTTAGAAGCGGCACTGTCGGGCAAATTCAAGACTGAGCGCACCGCACCGGCTTTAAGATCGTCTGTACCATAGACCAGCAGCCCCAGCCGCGCGTTGATGAGCGCGCCAGCGCACATTGGGCAGGGCTCTAGCGTGACGTAGAGCGTGCAGTGGTTAAGCCGCCAGCTGCCGAGGCGCTGGCCAGCCTGCCGCAGCGCCAAAATTTCAGCATGGGCAGTAGGGTCGTGGTCGCGCTGGCGACGGTTGGCGGCTTCGGCGATGAGCTGGTTCTGAGCATCGACAACCACCGCCCCGACCGGTATTTCGCCCGCATTTCCGGCTGCCTCGGCCAGCGCGATCGCGCGCATCATCCAGTGACGATGGCGCAGATAGGTCGGATCTTGGCTGGTCGGGGGTGGAATCTTCACAGGCATATCAGCCAGCGGGGGCAGGTGCCCACATCTTTTCTCAAGCAGTGCAATACTGATAGAGGCATCTCAGCCGATAGTCAAGCAGCAGATTTCATGGCAGCCGCAGTCGATTTTCTCAACCAACTGAACCTTTCCCAAAAGCAGGCCGTCGAGCATTTCTGCGGTCCGCTGCTGGTCGTGGCCGGGGCGGGCTCAGGCAAGACACGGGCGCTCACCTTTCGGATTGCCAACCTGATTTTGAATCAGCGGGTCGATCCAGAAAGCATTTTGGCGGTTACCTTTACCAATAAAGCGGCGCGCGAAATGAAGGAGCGGATTGAGCGACTGTTTGCCGAGCAGGAGGCGCTGTCTCGCCATCAAAAGCCGCTGCACCTGCTGCCGGACTACGAACAGATGCAGCTGCGATCGCACGTCTACAAAGCCTTTATCAAAGATCTGTGGATTGGCACCTTTCACGCGCTGTGCTCGCGCATTCTACGATTTGATGTCGAGAAATATCAGGACCAGGCCGGGCATCGCTGGACCAAGTCCTTTAGCATCTTTGACGAATCTGACGCTCAGGGACTAGTGAAAAATATCGTGGTCAACCAGATGAATCTGGACGATCGCAAGTTCAATCCGCGCTCTGTGCGCTACACCATCAGCAATGCCAAAAACCAAAGCCTTGACCCAGACAGCTACGAACGGGAAAACGAAACCTTCAAAGGGCGTGTGATTGCCGATGTCTATCGCCACTATCAGGCGGCGCTAGCGCAGAACAACGCGCTCGACTTTGACGACCTAATATGGATTCCGGTGCAGCTGTTTCGCCAGAATGCGCAGGTGCTGAACTACTGGCACAGGCGCTTTCGCCACATTCTAGTCGATGAGTATCAAGACACTAACCGCACGCAGTATGACCTGCTGCGGCTGCTGGTGACTAACGGCGCCTCGGCTCAGCAGTTTGACGACTGGCAGCATCGCTCGGTGTTTGTCGTGGGCGATGCCGATCAGTCAATCTACTCTTTCCGCGCGGCTGATTTCACCATTCTGATGGGCTTTCAAGATGACTTCGGCGACGGCCTGGCCGACGACGACACGCGCACGATGGTGAAGCTAGAGGAGAACTATCGCTCTACGGCGAATATCCTGGAAGCCGCTAACTATCTGATTGAAAACAACACTGAGCGCATTGACAAGGTGCTGCGGCCAACGCGGGGCACGGGTGAGTCTATCGTTTGCTATCGGGCTGACAATGAGTCGGCTGAAGCTGAGTACGTGGTCAATCAGATTCGCTCGCTGGAATTTGCCAACCCAGAGCTGCAGTGGCGAAACTTTGCCATTCTGTATCGCACCAACGCCCAGTCGCGCGCTTTTGAGGAAGTGCTAACTCGGCTGAGCATTCCCCATCGGGTGGTAGGCGGCCTGCGATTCTACGATCGCAGAGAAATCAAAGACGTGATTGCCTATTTGCGCCTGGTGGCGAACCCGGCTGATACGGTCAGCCTCAAGCGGGTGATCAACACGCCTCGGCGCGGCATTGGCAAAACCACGCTCGATCACCTAGACAAGGCAGCCGCTGAGCTGGGCGTGCCGCTGTGGGATATTCTCAGCGATGAAACTTCGGTCAAGACCCTGGCAGGGCGCGCTAGCAAGGCCGTGGTTGGCTTTGCCCAAATGGTCAAAGCTTGGCAAGAAAAAGTCGATCAGGTTTCGGCCTCAGAACTGGTGCAGCAGGTAATCGAGGACACTGGTTACATCGACGCTCTGAAGGAAAAAGGCACTGAAGACGACCTCAACCGCATTCAGAACGTGCAGGAGCTTTACAACGCAGTGCTCCAGTTTGAAGAAGAAAACGAAGAAGCTACGCTGCTGACCTTTTTGGCCAATGCGTCGCTCAACTCTGACCTAGAAGAAGGACAGGATACCGAGAACAGCGTTTCGCTAATGACGCTGCATTCTTCCAAGGGTCTGGAATTTCCAGTTGTCTTTTTGGTTGGGCTAGAGCAGGGACTATTTCCTAGCTTTCGCTCGCTGGAAGATGCCGCTGCGATTGAAGAAGAGCGGCGGCTTTGCTATGTCGGCATTACTCGCGCGCAGGAGCGGTTGTTTCTCGCCTACGCCCGCGAGCGCCGACTGTACGGCTCAATGCGCGAGCTGGCAACGCCATCGATGTTTTTAACAGAGCTGCCAAAAGATCAGATTTTGACCAATACGGCCACCGCAATTCCTGAGCGCTGGACGATGACCGGACGCGAAGCGAAGCTGCGCAACCCGCAGCCCAAGACGAACAAGCCCGGCACGCACGAAGACGATTGGGAAGTGGGCGAGAAGGTGACCCATCAGGCCTTTGGCGAAGGTAAAATCACCCACATTTTTGGCGCGGGTAATAAAATTTGCCTAGCCATTCACTTCCCTGGCATTGGCAAAAAAATTATCGATCCTCGGATTGCAACGCTAGAGAGAGTTTGAGCGCTAGACAGAAGCTGCTGAAGCCATGGAGGGAGCGTCTGCAGCTGCGGACGCTTCAGGCTCATAGAGATACTCAAACCAGTTGCCAAACGGGTCGCGACCGTAGAACGAAGCTGTGCCGTCGCGATGCTCGTGTATTTCGGTCAGGTGAATGCCTTCAGCCCTGAGCCGGTCGTAGGCCGCATCTACCTCAGCGCGATCGCTAAAGACAAAGCCAAAATGCGGACCGGCCTGATCGTAGCTAGGACTCAGCAGCGCTAGCCCATCGCGACCGGCTTTAAGATAGGCCCAGTCAGTATCCTGCCAGACCAGCTGCATGCCTAAATTTTGGTAAAACTGAGCGGCGGTAGCAATATCATCCACACAGATCGCTACGTGGCCGAGTCGCTTGATTTCCATTCACCCATCCTGCGAAGACTACGCTATCCATTTTAGTGCGCGGCGCTTAGAGCGTTCTACCGTCTACGGTTTTCCCTAACTGCGGTCAGATCCGAACGTCGGCTAGGTCCGATACGATATGACTGTTATCGACTTTTGATCTAAAAATCGCTATGGAAAATACGTTTGATCGCGATAAGCGTAAGATTTTTACCGCCGTTTCTCACGGCTCTATCTTTGTCAGTCAGCTGCTATTTTCAGCCGGCATTCCGCTGGTGCTGTGGTTTATTTCAGAAGACCCCGTGGTTAAAGACAGTGCGAAAGAAGCGCTCAACTTTCACCTCAATGTTTGGGTCTATAGCCTGATTTTTGGCCTTTTAACCTGGGTGCTGATTGGCTGGCCGCTGCTGGGGCTGCTGGCTATTTTTCAGATCGTGATGCCGATTCTTGCGATCGCGGCGGCGCTGCGTCAGCCAGATAGCGTCTATCGATACCC
>JAAHIA010000153.1 GCA_010671975.1 Leptolyngbya sp. SIO4C1
TTGGGTTCGGCCTCTATGTCAGACTCTACGTCAGACGTAGCATCTTCTGTCCCCTCCGTGGCGGCATCTTCAGCGTCTGGCACATCGCTGTCCTCTGCATCTGTTGAAGTCTCAATAGTCGACTCTTCAGCCGCCTCAGCGTCTTCTGTCTCTGGCAGAACCTCTTCAGCTTCTGGGCCAGGCGTAGGCTCAGGGGAGACTTCAAAGTCATCTGCGCTACCGGCAGGGGTTGGTTCAGGCGTGTTTTGAGCCGGTGCCGCCTGCGGCCAAACCGCCAGAGCTGACGCTGCTAGCAGTAGTGTTCCCAGCGTCTGAGCCCAAAGCGTCCGAGAGCAGGATTGAGAAATGACTCGCATAGGTTTTGTCCTGTTTAGGTGAATTTTAAGAAGATGTGGAGGTCGTTTGGGGGCTTTCGATGTGATCGCAGGTTAAGTCGCCATTAACCAGCTGACCCTGCTGCCAAAAACCTCCCTCTGTTGCCCCATCGGCAAAGATGAAGGCGCCTCTGCCGCTGCATTTGTTATATTCAAACTCGCCGACATAGCGATCGCCATTTTCAAAAAACCAGGTACCTTTGCCGCTAAATAAATCATTACGGAACTCACCGACGTAGCGGCGGCCGTTGATGAAGGTAAAAGTACCACAGCCGCTGCGCTGCCCTCGGTGATAGCTACCGTCATAGCGATTGCCACTAGCATAAATCATGGTGCCTTCACCGTCTGCTGGCTGACCATCGGCAAATTTGCCATAAAAGCGGGCGCCGTTTTCGTAGATGTGATCCGGCTCGCCCGCTGATACCGGGCTGAGCTCAGGCATAGGGCAGGTTTGAGTAACCTCCTCAGCTAGCGCAGCAATCTCAGCGGAGCTCATCGGTGCTGCTAGCTCATTCAGATTAGATTGCATGGCTGAGTAAATCACGGTGCTGGTTGTCACTGCTGCAACAGTAGCCGCGATCGCAGCGGCCGGCAGCAGCTGTAGCGATCTAGACCGCTCAGGCGCAGCTGCGGGTGTTGGCACGGCCGGGCTGGTATTGACGGGCTTATCCAGCTTGGCCCCGGTTAAATTAGCGCCCTCAAGGCTAGCGCCAGCTATGTCCGCCGCTGTGAGGTTGGCTTCACTGAGATTACTGGCACTTAGGTCTGCGTTGCGCAAGTTTGCTCGACCAAAGTTAGCGTTGTTGGCATAGACACCGCTCAGGTTAGCGCCAGCCAGATTTGCCCCCCCTAGGTCAGCGCCAATTAAGCAAGCGCGGCTGAGATTTACATGGTTAAAGTCAATGCCCGGTAAAGATTGCTCAAATAGATAGACCGCACTGAGATCTGGACGCTGCTCAGGATGAGCCGCGCGCCACTGATTCCAAACCTCTACACCCTGCTGAATCAGATCGAGATAGTTAACAGTTGCCATGCCGCATTAAGTTGCTGAGCTTTTGTTTGGGGCAGGCTGCTTCTCAGCAGCTGGTGGAGGCTGTTTTGTCCATAGCATATTAAGAAGCGAACGCTGTTGGCAAACAAACTTAGCCCGCGTGTACCGATAAAATCCCAATTTACTTTAAGCACGATCGCATTTTTTCTTCACTACGTCGCAGATATGCTCAAAAACTGGCACAGTACGGTCTGCACCCATATTGGTTTTGAGATATTGCTGCAGCGAAGGCGGCTGCCACAGCGATAGAGCGGACGTCAGGCAAAAAAAGAGGCCGCAAACTGCGGCCTTTCAGATCTATTCAAATTTCTGAGAATAGCAACTATGCGCCAACTAAAGCCGGCTGCTTGGCCGAACGCACCTGTACTTGACCGGCCTCGTCTAGATCAAAGATTGCGGTGTCGCCATCTTTAACCTCGCCGGCAAGCAGGGCTTCAGCCAGATAGTCTTCTACCAGGCGAGAGATTGCCCGCCGCATGGGTCGCGCACCGTAGCGCTGATCGTAGCCCTGGTCAGCTAGGCGCTGCTTAAAGGCGTCGCTTAGCTTGAGTGAAATCTGCCGCTCAGCTAGACGCTCACCTACCTGCTCTAGCAGCACATCGGCAATCTCTGACACTTCAGCCTTAGTCAGCTGACGGAAGACGATAATTTCATCGATGCGGTTGAGCAGCTCCGGTCGGAAGTACTGCTTCATCTCTTCATTCACCAAATTGCGAATGTTGTGATAGCGAGAGGTCAGCTCGTCGACTGCGCCCAGCTCAAAGCCAAGACCGCCACCCCCTTTCTCAATCACCTTCGACCCAATGTTTGAGGTCATGATGATGATGGTGTTCTTAAAGCTGACTTTGCGTCCCTTCGTATCGCTCAAGTGACCATCGTCTAGCAGCTGCAGCAGAATGTTGAAAACATCTGGATGCGCCTTTTCAATCTCATCGAGCAGCACTACCGTATAGGGCTTGCGACGAATCGCTTCAGTTAGCTGGCCCCCTTCGTCGTAGCCGACATAGCCCGGCGGCGAGCCAACCAGCTTAGAGACCGTATGCGGCTCCATAAATTCAGACATATCTAAGCGAATCATCGCGTCTTCAGAGCCGAAGACGGCTGCGGCTAGGGCTTTGGCGAGCTCGGTCTTACCCACGCCGGTCGGGCCTGAGAAGACAAGGCTGGCAATTGGCCGATTGGGACTGCGCATACCTACTCGAGCCCGACGCACGGCGCGCGCTACGGCCGTCACTGCTTCGTCCTGTCCAATTACGCGCTCATGCAGCGTATCTTCGAGATGCAGCAGCATGGCTGACTCTGATTCGGTGAGCTGGTTGACTGGGATACCGGTCCAGGAGGCCACAATGTCGGCAATATCTTCGGCCCCAACCGTCGGCGCTGGCACCTCGCCTATCGCAGCCGTCAGCTGCTGGGTGATGGCCAGCTCCTTTTCCCGCAGCGCGGTTGCCTGATCAAAGTCCTGCCGCTGTAGCTGCTCAATAATCTCAGCCTGAATTTGACGCAGCTCACGGCGCAGCTCGCCCGCTGGAATTTGCTGCGAATAGCGCAGGCGGACGCGAGACCCGGCTTCGTCAATTAGATCAATTGCCTTATCTGGCAGATAGCGATCGCTAATGTAGCGCTCAGAGAGCTTAGCCGCAGCGTCAAGCGCTTCATCAGCAATGGTCAAGCGGTGAAACTGCTCGTAGCGCCCGCGCAGACCGTACAAGATATCTACCGTGTCCTCGACTGACGGCGGATTTACCATCACCGGTTGGAAACGACGCTCTAGTGCTGCATCCTTCTCGATATGCTTGCGATATTCATCTAGGGTAGTCGCCCCGATGCACTGCAGCTCGCCGCGCGCTAAAGCCGGCTTCAGCAGGTTAGCTGCATCCATACCGCCCTCGAGCGATCCGGCCCCTACCAGCGTATGAATCTCATCAATCAGCAGGATGATGTTCTGAGCTTCGCGCACCTCGGTCATCACCTGGTTGAGCCGCTCCTCAAAGTCACCGCGAAACCGCGTTCCCGACACCATGCCTGCCATATCCAAGCTAATCACGCGGCGCTCTAGCAGCGATTCTGGCACATCCTGGTTGATAATGCGCTGGGCTAGGCCTTCTGCGATCGCAGTTTTGCCGACGCCTGGCTCGCCAATTAGCACCGGGTTGTTCTTCGTCCGTCGACCTAAGATTTGAACGACGCGCTCAATCTCAGTATGACGCCCAACCACTGGATCAAGTTTGCCCTCAGCGGCCAGCTCCGTTAGATCGGTGCTGAATTCGTCCAGGAGCCCAGGCTTTGGCTTGCCAGATCGGCGGCCTTCTTTCGAGGCTCCGGCTGCAACCGTTGCTAGCTCGCCAATGGCGCGAATTAGCTGCGTGCGAACTTTGGCTGGGTCAACGCCTAGGTTGCTCATGACCCGGTAGGCTACGCTTTCTGTGTTTTGCGTCAGGCTCAGCAGCAGATGTTCAGGCTCAATGTAAGGATGATCGAGCTTGCGAGCTTCTTGGAAGGCTTGCTCAAATACCTGCTTAACTTTTGGCGTAAAGGGAATCTCAGCAGGGCCATTGCCCGAGCCGCGACCGATAATAGCTTCTACCTCAGTACGAGCATTGGCTAAGTTCACCCCAAAATCGTTGAGCACTCGCGCCGCGATGCTAGACCCTTCTTTGATCACACCTAGCAGCAGCTGCTCGCTGCCGACAAAGTTGTGCCCTAAGCGTCGAGCCTCTTCCTGGGCCTGCATGATCACCGCGATGGCTGTATTGGTGAAATGTTCAAACATATTTTTTAGTTGGACCTCTACCAAGGTATGAGCGCGCATACGCTCTCAATACGACACGAGAGCTGCTACGCCCTCTATGATTAAGTTTTCTTACTAGGTATTCAAACTGTATCGATCTTTAGAAGGGTTCGGCATTCAGGAGACCCGAAGTAAAAGGGTAGGGTTTCCGTAACCGGATCAATGGCTAATAGATGTAACTCTAGGATTCCCAGGTTTTCAGGAAGATAAAGTCAAGTTTTAACCCGTCTAGATAGGCGAAACGGTCAGCTGTTCGGCTGACCGCTCGTGCTGAAAGGCTGCAGCGAAGGGTGCCTTTAGGCAGTAGGCTAGATCGTGCTGGTGTAGTCTGCTTGACAGGTATTGAGAATCTGGTGGTCTTGCTCGCTCAGTTCGGTGATGGGGTGAAAACCGACCAGCCCAACGGTTGTCCCGACGGTTCCAGCCACCAGCGGCTCAGCAGTCTGCGTAGCAATCGCGTAGGGATGCTCGCTTTGGTCGTAGCTATTCACGACGGTTAGGCTCAGGGCGTCTGCCTCGACCTGGCCGTAGAAGCAGTCGAAAGAGGAAGCCGGCCTGTAGAATGCACCCACCGCGCGGCGATCTTCTATGGCGAAGACTAGATAGGTTGAGCCAATCTGATCAGACTGCGAGGCTTGCCCGAATAGGTAAAGTCCGTCAGCCAGCGTCGCTGCCGCTTCAGCTGGCGATCGCAAAGCGCTAAAGAATAGAGCACTGGCAGGGTCAGCCGCAGCGCTCAAGGCCGGCAGCAGCCCCTGCGCGACGACCAGTCCCATGCCAATGGCCAAGCGGGTACAGGTTTTGACTAAGCGTACGGTCGCGAGGCGGGAGGACGTAGCGGGCAAAGAAAATGGGTACATGGCTCACCTGATGACGGACGCGGTAGAGAAGTCGACAGTCAGTCGTTGACAGTTCAGTCGTTGACAGTAAAGAGTATGCAAGGATTTCTGTGTTTTCTCTGTGATGGCTCTCTCCTGCAAAAGATGACGCTGTCCCCTAGGCTGAGATGACGCAGATCACCAACCTGGAGAGATGACAGGTCGTCAACCTCAGACTCGATGCCCTAGTTCGATGGCTAGCTGAGCGCACTTGCTGAGTGCAGTCACAGCCGTTAAGCGCAGACCGTTCGCTAAAATCACGGTACTGACAGCATAAAACTACGGATGATTCAGTGGGTCAGCCCAGGGCAAACCATAGAACAAACGCTGCTAGAGATAGACGGTCAGGGCTACAAAGCCTATCAGCGGCTGCGCGGACGCTACCAGTTTCCAACGTTCGAGCTGGTCATTGACCATGTTCAGGGCGATCCCTTTGCTGCCCCTAGCCGCCTGTGTCTGCTGCTACCGGCCGCTCAGTTTCCCCTGGCGGCTCGTGATACGCCTTTGAGACGCACGGCCCTGGCTGATTTTATTCATCGGCGGCTATACTCGCTAGCGCAGCAGATTCAGCAGCGGCGCGGCTCGGGTCGCAGCGGCCAGCTGACGGTGGCTGCGACCAGTCAGGCAATGCTGGCGCGTACGGCTGTGCAGGTCGGAGAGGCCATGATTGAACTGCGCTTAGGGGCCGGTCTGCCGGCGTTTGGACGGCGCGTTGCGGGGGCAGAAGCGATCGCGCTGCTCACTCAGGACATCCCGCAGCTGGTGCAGGGGGTGCAGTACGAGTCGCTCGATCATCCGGCGCTGCAGCGGCAGCTCGAAACGGTTGAAAATGCCGACGCTCTAAGACAGCAGCTGGCAGAACGCGGGCTTGTGGCTTTCGTTGCCAATGGGGCAATCTTGCCGCGCTACAGCGGCGTGGATCAGCGACCGCTGCCGGAGGCGCTGCCGTTTCAGGCTCCTGCTTCGCTGGAGGTGACGCTGACTACGCCCTATGCAGGCTCTGTGAGCGGACTGGGACTTACAGCTGGGGTTACGCTGATTGTAGGCGGCGGCTACCACGGTAAATCGACCCTGCTGCGAGCAATTGAGCAGGGCATCTACAATCACATTCCAGGCGACGGTCGAGAGCAGGTCGTCACTTTGTCGACGGCGGTCAAAATTCGCGCTGAGGATGGCCGTAGCGTAGCTGGCGTAGATATTTCTCCGTTTATCAGCAATCTGCCTCAGGGCCTCTCTACCCAGTCGTTTTCGACCGCAAATGCTAGCGGCAGCACCTCTCAGGCAGCCAGCATTGTCGAAGCTGTCGAAGTCGGTGCGCAGCTGCTGCTGATTGACGAAGATACGGCTGCAACCAACTTCATGATTCGCGATCGCAACATGCAGGCGCTGATTAGCAAGGTGCAGGAGCCGATTACGCCCTTGATCGATCGGGTGCGATCGCTCTATGTCGATTGCGGCATTTCTACGCTGCTAGTGATGGGCGGCAGCGGTGACTACTTTGGCGTGGCCGATACCGTCATTGCCCTTAACAGCTACCGACCTGAAGATGTCACGGCCCAGGCCCAGGCAATTGCCCAGGCTAATCCACGACCGACTGAAGGCGTGACTAGCTTTGGCCAGCTCAGCGCGCGGCAGCTAGACCTATCGGCGCTGGCTAACCAGTTGGACAGAAGGCCGCCCAAAATCAAAGTGCAGGAAACTCACAGCGTGCGCATTGGCCCGGAGACAATCGATCTGCGAGCCGTTGAGCAGCTAATTGAGCCAGGACAGGTAAAAGCTATGGCTCAGGCGATGCTGCTGGTCCGGTCTTCTCCCCAGGCAGTTTCACTCAGCCGCTGGCTAGACGACCTCATGCGCCAGCTGCAGGCGCAGGGGCTAGATGGTCTCAGCCCCTACTCGATGGGCGATCTAAGCGAGTTTCGTCGATTTGAGCTAGCGGCTGCTATTAACCGGCTGCGATCGCTCCAAGGATTTTCGCCGCCGGCGGCTTAGCGATCTTGCTTTAGATGTTTGATTACGAAGATCTGACTACGCAAAAGCACGCAGCTAGAAAGCCAGCAGTGCGCTACTTTAAGGTTTGAATAAAGATAGGTTGAAGCTATTTGCTGACGCTAGCTGGCGGGCATCTTGAGAAAGCGCCAAGAGTGATTTTTTATACGTCACTCAGGCAGTGTGCCATACTGTTGTGTTAGATCTCAAGCCATGATCTGTCAAAAATCGCTGAAACCCCAACTTGCCTGGCTAGCCGTTAGCTGTCTGAGCCTGGCGACCGGCATGATCTATCTTGCTCAGGCTGATTTGCAATCACCTGCTCAGCTATCTCAAAGCTATCCGTTAGAACAGCGCCTGTAGAATAGAAAAATACGGCTGAGGAGTTCCCCTCAGCCGTAAAATATAGCAGCCGCCAGTTCCGATAGGACAAGGCTGCGACGCCACTTGGTTATGCGCTACAGCCATACTCGGTGTCCTAACCTAAATGGCGAAGGTATAGTTCGATAGGTCAGCTTAGCATCGGCTAGGACGCCTGCTTCGATTTTGTGCTAGACGACTTCGTGCTGGATGACTTTTTCGCCGTCGACTTAGTCGCTGACTTACTGGCTGATTCTGTAGTTGACTTCTTAGTTGACTTTTTCGTCGCGGCTTTGGTTGTCTTCTTAGCCGTCGTCTTCTTAGCCGACTTTTTCCGCGTCTTCTTCGTCGCTGCTTTTTCTTCGACTAGCTTCAGTGCCTCCTCAAAGCTAACGTCCTCGACTTTCTTGCCTTCTGGGATTGAAACGTTGGTTTTGCCATATTTGATGTAGGGGCCATACGGTCCATCGTAAATGTTGATCGGCTCCTCATCTTCTGGATGCTTGCCCAGTTCGCGCAGTGGCGCAGCGGCTTTCTTGCGCCCGCGCCCGCGCTTCGGCTCAGCCAGCAGCTGCAGCGCCCGCTCCAGAGTTACGGTCAAGACATCGTCATCGCCTTTTAGCGAACGGTAGTCTTTTCCTTCTTTGCCCTGGTCATGAACCACGTAAGGACCAAAGCGACCCAAGCTGGCCTTAATTTTAGCCCCGGTCTCAGGATGCACGCCCAGCAGTCGCGGCAGCGCCAGCAGCCCAACGGCTATCTCTAAGGTGACATCTTCAGGCTTGACGCCCTTAGGCAGCGACGCTCGCTTCGGCTTAGGATTTTCTTCGGTCACCTCGCCTAGCTGCACATAGGGACCATAGGCTCCAATCAGTGAGAAGATAGGCTCCCCAGTGTCAGGATGCAGCCCAATTTTTTCAGGACCCTCTGTTTTTTGCTTTAGCAGCACCTGAATTTGATCGTCGTCCAAATCAGCCGGGCTGACGTCGTTAGGTATCGAAGCGCGCACCACTTCTGAGTCTTCTTCTGCTTCGACGTAGGGGCCATACCGGCCAATTCGCACTCTTGCATGGAGATCCGCAAGATCGACAGTGCGCGCCTCGTTCGGATCAATTTGATCTTCGCGCACCTGCACCTGATGCTCTAGCCCTTCATCACCGCAGTAGAAAGTTTGCAGATAGGGCAGCCACTCAGCTTCACCGGTTGAGATTTCATCGAGCGTCTGCTCCATGCGAGCCGTAAAGCTGGTATCGACCAAATCAGGAAAATGCTTCTCTAGCAGATCAGTCACCGCAAAGGCCGTGAAGGTTGGCATGAGGCTATTGTTAGCCAGCTGCGCATAGCCACGATCAATAATGGTGCCAATTACTGAGGCGTAGGTGCTGGGGCGGCCAATGCCCTCGCTTTCTAATGTTTTAACGAGCGTGGCTTCTGTATAGCGGGCCGGCGGCTGAGTTTCATGACCAATGGCGTCTAGCTCGCTGCAGGTCGGCGTGTCGCCAACCTGCATAGGCGGCAGCGCGACTTCACGATCTTCTAGCGCTGCATCCGGGTCGTCAGAGCCTTCTACGTAAGCTCTGAAAAAGCCAGGAAAGTCAATTCGCTTGCCGCTAGCGCGAAAAGTGGCATCGTCAACCTCAATGGTGGCTGTGATATGGGTCTGTCGCGCTTCTGCCATCTGAGTGGCCACGGTACGCTTCCAAATGAGGTCGTACAGGCTGAGCTCGCGACCGCTAAGGCCGGTTTCTTGGGGCGTCCGAAAGGTGCTGCCCGCTGGCCGAATCGCTTCATGAGCTTCCTGGGCCCCTTTGGTTTTCGTATCGTACTGTCGCGGCTTGGGGCTGAGATAGTTTTTGCCGTACTTTTGCTCAACGCAGCTGCGCGCCGCTGAGATTGCCTGCTGCGAAAGGTGCACTGAGTCGGTTCGCATGTAGGTGATGAAGCCTTTTTCATAGAGGCCCTGCGCCGTGCGCATGGTATCACGCGCCGACAGTCGCAGCTTGCGGTTGGCTTCTTGCTGCAGCGTGGACGTGGTAAACGGGGCAGCCGGCTTACGCGTGGACGGCCGTTCTTCTAAGTTAGCAACGGTCCAAACGCTGGTCTGTAAACGCGCCTGCAGCGCATTGGCCTGCTCTTCATTCAGCAGGACGACCTGGCGGCCGGCGGCAATCTGACCGGTATTTTCGTCAAAGTCGCTGCCGTTGGCGATGCGCGTACCGCCCAGCGCAACCAGCTTGGCTTCGAAGGGACTGTCGCTCTGCAGCAGCGTAGCTTTGAGATCCCAGTAGCTGCCTCGTTTGAAGGCGCGTCTTGCTCGCTCGCGATTGACCAGCAGCCTGACTGCAACTGACTGCACCCGACCGGCTGACAGCCCCCAGGCAATTTTTTTCCACAGCAGCGGCGATAGCGTATAGCCAACCAGCCGATCTAAAATGCGTCGCGTTTCCTGAGCTCGCACCAGCTGATCGTTAATGTCCCGGCAGTTATCGAGCGCCGACTGAATCGCATCTTCGGTAATTTCGTGAAACACCATGCGCTTGGTCGGCACCTTGGGCTTCAGCAGCTGTAGCAGATGCCAGCTGATGCTTTCTCCCTCGCGGTCTTCGTCTGTCGCTAGGACTAGCTCATCCGCTTCTTTCAGCGCCTCTTTCAGCGCTTTGACAATTTTTTTCTTGTCTTTGGGCACGACGTAGAGGGGCTCAAAGTCTGCGCCAGGATTGACGCCAAGCTG
>JAAHIA010000154.1 GCA_010671975.1 Leptolyngbya sp. SIO4C1
AGCTGTAGGCCGCAGGACGCGGAGCAGGGGAGCGAGGGGGGCAGGGAGCAAGGGAGTAAATGTGAAGAACACTCTCCCCATCTCCCCCGCTCCTCATCTCCCCCGCTCCAGCCCCTGACCGACCAGCGGTGAAGTGTGAACCCAGCCGAGCAGCAACGCCGCAGCTAGACCCGTCACGGCACTTAGATAAAACGGTGCAGCGGCAGAAACGCGGGTGTAGAGAACTCCAGCGATCAGACTGGCGGGTAGGGCGGCTAAACCAACCAGCATGTGAAACGTGCCGATTTCTGCACCGCGTCGATCGGGATGCACCCAGTCGGTCACTAGCGCTTTTTGTACGCCGCGCGTCAGGGCAACATAGAGGCCATAGAGCATGAATAAGCCCCAGAGCACCTCGGCGCGCTGGGCGATCGCAAATCCTAAATAGACGCCTGCGAAGACAAGATAGCCAATCGCTAGCAGCGGTCGTCGCCCCACCCGGTCGGAGAGTCGTCCTATCGCCAGCCCCAGGCCGACTGACATCAGGTTAAACAGAGCGTAGAGTAGCAGCAGCTGCTGGCTGCCAAAGCCGAGATCCTGCGATCGCAGCAGCAAGAATGCATCGGACGAGTTGCCTACGCTGAACAGGCCAATCACAATCAGATAGCGGCGGTAGCCAGGGCTGAGCCCCCGCAGCGTAAACTGAGGCCGAGTACGCGGCTGGGCAGCAGGCAGCGGGGGCTCTTTCACCCATTTGAGTAACACCAGGACGCTGAACAGGGCGGGGAGGGCCGCGATCGCAAACACACCGCGATAGCTTTCCCCTAGCTGCTGCAATGCCCAAAGGCCGAGCAGCGGACCGAGCACTTCACCCACAGTTTCGAGGCTGTGATGCAGCCCAAAGGCTTGACCACGCTGCTGAGGCGCGCAGTTTTCTGCGATCAGGGCATCGCGCGGCGCGGCTCTGAGCCCCTTGCCCACGCGATCAATTAAGCGAGCCCCGAGGACTGCGCCCCAGCTCGCTGCGATCGCTAAGCCCAGCTTAGACACTGCGCCCAGCCCGTAGCCAGCCACGGCCAAGGGCTTACGCCGACCGACGCGATCGGAGAGCCAGCCTGAGTAGAGCTTCAGCAGGCTCGCTGCGCTTTCAGCAATGCCCTCGATCACGCCCACTGTCCAAGCCGGCGCACCCAGCACCGAGGTAAGAAAAATTGGCGTAATCGGATACACCATCTTGCTGGCTAGGTCAGCGAACAGGCTCACCCAGCCGAGTGCTCTGACTGGGGTTTTGAGCTTACGGGGCGGCTTCAGCATCTGTCCCATTTGTCTTTACCTATCCATTAGACAGCGTAGAACTGGCCGAACTGTGTGCCGCTGTCTCAAAGCTCGCTTCAGCAGGCACTGTCGTAGGGAGTAGCTTTACCGGGTTAGCCTGCATTTGCTGCTTGAGAAAGGCTTGAAACTGTTCATCGAGCAGTCGCTGACGCATAGCCTCGTCGAGCTGAGCGGGAACCAATTTTTCAAAGCGAACGATGACAAACCACTCGCCAATCGGGGTCGGGGCCCATAGCTGATGAGGGTGACTAATCTGTAGCAGTCTGCCTAGGGTGGGGTGAGGCACGCTGAGTGCAACTGGGCCAACCAGCCCACCGGTTTGGGCTTCTTGCCCCGCCGAATACTGTCGAGCTAAGTCAGCAAACGCTGCACCATCATCGCGCAGCCGAAAATAAAGTTCCTGGGCTAGACTAGCATCTTTGGTCCGAATCAAGGAATAAATCACTCGGTCGAGCTGAGCTTTGCGCTGTAAAAAGTAAGTCTGTAGCTGATCTCCCCATTTGTCTTCTTTGAAGCGCTGTAGCCGATAGTCTCGCACTGCCTCAGCTCGCATCTGTTCTGGGCTGAGCTGCTGCTGCTGACACCAGGCACGCTGTTGTTCTTCTGTGAGCAGCTGCTTTTGGCTGCAGTAGTCGGCATAGGCGGCTTCGCGATCGCACTCAATATCGGCAATCAGCCGATCGATCAGCATTTCTTGCAAAAGTTTAGGCAGCAGTCGATACTGCACAAGTTTGTTCACCAGTTCGGTGGAACTGATAGGGTCTGCACCAATTTGTATCACATCCATAAGTTAGAGCAGGCAGCTAAGGGGTCGTGACGAAATTTATTGAGATCTAGTCTTGATAGTATTGCGTAGTTAATAGCATATCATTCTGGTCGCTGGTGAGCTGACTTGAACTTAAATCGCCATCTCAAGCCGATTTGTAAAGATATCTAGGGCCAATATTGGGCGCATAGCGCTGTCTTAAAGGCTCGACTTATTGATATTTATTTGCAATAATTTCTAACGTCTCTAGAGATCCTTCGCATGGAAAAGTTTGTCTCTGACGGTTTACTGCTAATAAGTTTGCTGCTGGGGCCGTTTTTGCTGCTGTGTCTAACGGCCTGGTTTGCCGTCTCAGCGCTGATCGAAATCAGGTATAAGCTTGTCCGCCTCTGCCGGCTGCGTTCGACCCCCTGCCGTCACTGCTGCTACTATACCGGTTGTAAAGAGCTAGCTTGCGCAGTCCAGCCATACAAAGTGCTAACGCCAGCCGCTAAAGATTGCCCAGATTTTGCGCTGACCGAATCGCCGCGATCGCACAGTCTAGACTATTACAAATCCGAGCTGAGCGGCTAAATTTCTGTGACCTGATACTGCTTCACTGGCGAGAGCGGCTGATCGTCGCCCGAGCGCAGCTGGCTCAAGAGCTGATGGCTGACTGATACTTGGGCGCGATAGCAGCCTGCAGGCCAATCAGGGCCCTCTTCCCAACAGATTTCGATCTCTGCCCAGGTCAGCTTGTGGTCTAGTTTTTTGAGAAGAATCTGAGCTCGCTTGCTGGGTATCCACGCTAAGCACCACAGCAGCAGTCGCTGACCGAAGAATCCCGGATCGCGTCTGATGATGCGGCTGGTTTTGGGCAAGCTCAGCCAGGGCCAGCCTTGCTGCATCCAGATCGCTCGTTCGGCCACTTGTTCCCAGCGCGAAAGGCAGCCCCAGCCTCGATAGTGAGGACGCAGCTGAGCCAGGTCACCCTGTCGATAGACCAGAGCGTCTAACACGGTCGGCTGCAAATGACCCCAGAACTGCCCGGTAGGAAAATCAATCAGGGTCGGGGCAAACTGATGGCCGCCAAAGTGAGTCGTTTGCCAAACCTGCAGATTGGCATGCGCATAGCGCTGCTTTAGCAGCCGGTATAGGGGCGTGCCGAAGCGACCGCAGGCGAGATCATAGCGGGTGTGGGTACAGACGAAAAGCTGACGGACGGTAGGCTGCTGATAGGGAACGAAGTCTTGCAGTCGGTCAGGCTGGAATAGTAGTGCTTGTACCAAGTTACTGAGCTGTGCCGTCGGTACCTGATAGCGGTGCTGGGCGTAGCCGGTCGCTGGGCCGACTGGCTGTTGATAGAAGAAAACATGGCGAGCGTCGGGGCGATCGCGCTGCCGGTCGGGCGCGATCGCAAGGATACGAAGCTGCTGCCAGCGTCGCGGTCGCTGCTCAATCTGAGCAAAGAGCGACAGTAGAGCGGGCTGGTCTTGCCAGGGATCTTTGGCCCAGGGTTGCGGCACCTCGATCAGCAGCCATTGGGACGCGGGCACAGCAGTGCCAATCGGGTCTTCTCCCTTCGCCTTAGACACCACCGAACAGTAGCGACAGCGTGAGTCGCTGGGGGCCTGAATCTGCATTATGGGTTGAAGCGCAATTTCCTTCTCATGCTACCGTGAAAAGACGCCCTGCAGCGCCCCTGCTTCTGTGTTGCCAAAATTCAAGCTTTCTAAACCCGTCGCACTATTTCTAGCACTGGTTGCGATCGCAGCCGGGGTGACGATCTGGCTGTCTCAGCGGTCGCCAGATTCAGCCTACTGGCCGCCACCGCCCGATGCCGCTGGGCCAGCACAGATGTTTCCTAACCCACAGCCGACTGCCGAGTTACGGGTACGTAAACCGGTCACGGCACTGTCAGCAGCTGAAAAAACGGCCCTGGTCAACGCCATACAGACCTTGCAAACAACCATTCCCGAGGGTAGCCAAATCAGCCTGTACGAGCAATTTGTGCTGCAGCATGTTCTGACGATGGGTTTTCGTCAGCGACTGGGTGCTAACGGACCCGCCCGAGGCAACCCAGCCCATAGCTATCCAGCCTTTTTACCCTGGCACCGACAGTTTTTACTCGCCTTCGAGCAGGCGCTGCAGCGCGTGGATCCCAGCATCACGCTGCCCTATTGGGATTGGACCGATCCCAAAGCTTTGAGCGTGATGCTGCAGGCTGACTTCCTTGGCGGTGCAGGCCAGGGAACTTCGATTGAAATTCCCAATCACGGCGCGTTTACCGGCGGCGCGGTGCAAACCGGGCCATTTGCTAACTGGCAGCTCAACCCGGCGCTACACTTTAACCCGATGACGATGGCACCGCTGGGGCCGCATTTGCTGCGGTTTGTGGGGCTGCCGCCGTTTCACTACCCGCTGCCGCAGGCAGAGATTGATACGCTGTTCGAGACAGACAACTACGAAGTCTTCAATGCCCTAATTGAAGGGGCGCTGGTGCCAGCAAGCAAAGACAGTGGTAAAGACTACGTACCCGGCTGGGCGCTACATGCGTATATCCATTCGGTGATTGGCGGGAGCCTAGTTGACTGGGCCGACTGGCAGCAGGGTATCGCCCATCAGCTCGACGTGCTGGGCACGATGGACAGCATCCCCTGCTCGCCCTACGATCCAATTTTTTGGCTGCATCATGCCAACGTCGATCGGCTCTGGGCTGAGTGGCAAGAGCGCGGGCACAGCGGCTCTAACTTTTACCCAGCTGCTGACAAGCCTTTCGGCCATAATCTCACCGACCCAATGTGGCCCTGGGATGGCGGACTATCTGCGCCCGGCAGGTACGGCCCCGAAGCCGAAGGCCCCGATCTGCGAGACTGGCTAATTGCGCCAACCGCCGTCGTCAGACCGCTAGACAGGCTAGATTTTCGTCAGCTCGGCTATACCTACGCTTCGATTGAGTTGCCATGAGCCACTGGCTAGTGCGCCCTCAGGTGCGATCGCAGCCCCAGTTGCGCCTACTGTGCTTTGCCTATGCCGGCGGCTCCGCCTGGATCTTTCGCCCCTGGAGCCAGCAGCAGCCCGACACGGTAGAAGTCTGCGCAATTGAGCTACCCGGGCGCGGTCAGCGCATGCTAGAGCCCGCCCTTACCGATTTACCCACCGTGATCCAAAGCCTCGGCCCCGAGCTACTGCCCTACCTCGACTGCCCCTTCGCCTGCTTTGGTCACAGCCTAGGCGCACTGATCGCCTTTGAACTCTGCCGCTGGCTGCGCCGCACCGTGCAGCTTTCCCCAGTACAGTTTTGGGCCTCAGCCGCCCGCGCCCCGCACCTGAAGCACGATGAACCCCTGATGCACTGCCTCAGCGACGCTGACTTCATCATCGCCTTGCAGCGCTACAACGGCACCCCGCCCAGCATTTTGAACCACACCGAAATGATGAGCCTGCTGCTGCCCACCCTCCGCGCCGACTTCACCCTGCTCGAAACCTATCAGTATCAGCCCGCTGCCCCGCTAGACTGCCCAATTGTGGGGCTCTGGGGCACCCAGGACCCGATTGTCACCCAGGCCGAAGTCGCCGCCTGGCAAGCGCATGGGGTTGGCTTTAGCTTGCAGGCCGTAGGCGGGGATCATTTTTTTGTGCAGCAGCCAGGTTTTTTGGAGGTATTGGCAGGGTTGGGGAAGTGAGGAGAGGGGGAGATGAGGAGAGGGGGAGAGCTACTGCACCCTTGCACCCCCGCTCCCCTGCACCCTTGCACCCCTGCTCCTCATCACCCGACCTCTGCTACAACTTCCGCTTCGATGCGCGCCGCTGCGAGACCAGCCGCTGATATCGCACGCTGACATCGGGCGATATCAGCATCGCCGCCATAGACGCGACGTCCGAGCTGATGGGCTACAGCAAGCATGTCTGACTGTGGTAGCCAGGGAAAAACGACGCTGTCACGCGGGTTAGACAGCAGCAGCAGCAGCTGTTTGAGCTTATCGGTGGTAAATTCAGCCTGGGGTAAAACAACAATGTTATCAATCTGATCGATTAGCCAGTCGTGTGCCCAGTCGTTGGCGGTCACTGCGATCGCCAGCTTAGCAGCAGGCAGTCGCTCAATGAAGGCAGCAGAGGCCGTATCGCCGCAGTAGATTAAATGCTGCTGGTCGAGCTGATACCAGCCGGGTTTGATAGTGGGTACAGCCGGTGTGGCCAATGGAACAGCAACGGGGGCAGGCGCAGAGGAATCTGCGAAGGCAGCTGCAGGGAACCTTTCAGTAGCTTTGTCTGTTTCTACAGACGCAATAGATTCGACACTTTGAGGAATCACCGTGATGATTTCTGGCCCGGCTGGCTCTTGAGGCTCATCGACAGCGGCTGATTTGAGCTGCTTGCGCTGTTTGATCTTGGAGCGTAGCGCTTTGGCGGTGATCTTTTGGCCCTGCTCTGCAGACCGTAGTACCTGCTCTCTCAAATCTTCGGGGACTGAGGGCGAGGCCAGCTGGTAGAGCAAGGAGGTAGCAATGTCAACTTTTGCAAGATTTGCAAATCTGTCGCCAAAGGTTTCGTAGACGTTGATGAAGTTATAGGCGGTGCGCTGACTCCAGCCAAATTCAACTTTTAGCCAGGTGAGGAACTGACCATATTTGAGGCGCGATCGCACATCGGATAGCTTTTGGCCGATCTCCCAGACATCCTGCGCTGAGCGGCGCAATCGCTCGCGAATTTCACCCGTGCGCTGCTGAATAATCGAGCGCTGCGTAGCGTCTAGACTGTCATAGTCGAACAGAGCCGTGATTGCTGCAGATTGAGAACCGCCAGCCATAGAAAAATCCTGTAGAACGCCTGGGTTAAACCTAGCAAAATACCTAAATATTTATTTCAGATATGCCATTATGTTACCCCATTTGCTTGACTTCATATAAAAAACATGCGTCTTTACCTTTTTATTGAAAACGGTAGGCAGACTCCAGTCTGCTTGGTACGATTAAACTTGGATTTGAGCTTTTAGCAACGAGCCGTTGGAGCAACTAGCGGGCCAGCTGTTAAACTTTAAGACTCCCAACCTGCGCCCCCAACCTACGCCTATATTCCAAGGGATACATTTTAATGCCGCGATTGCCACATCACATGAGTCAACCGCTCTGGCAGGTGATTCAGTTTTATTGGAATCAGGCTGACTCTCGACATAAGCGAGCCACCAGCCTCGGGTTGCTGCTGCTGGTGAGTCTCTCGGTGCTCAGTAGCGGTGCGCTGGTATTTGAGAGCTTACAGCGAGGAGAATTTATTTCTGCGCTAGCTGCCCGAGAGGCCCAGCGCTTTCAGCAGTCTCTGCTCGTGTTTATTGGGGTGTTGCTTGCTAGCGCAATTCTGCTGTCTGTGAGTACCTACGTGCGCGATCGCTTAGGGCTGCACTGGCGGCGCGGACTGACTCAGGCAATGCTGAGCGCCTATCTCAGCCAGCGACGCTTCTATTGGCTGTCATCGTTAGATCTCGATAACCCCGATCAGCGAATCACCGAAGACATCAAGCAGGTGACACAGACGACGGTGATCGTGCTGGGTATTTTGCTCGATTCTGTTGTGCAGCTGATTGGCTTTATTGGTGTACTCTGGGCGATCTCGATTGGGCTGACCGGCTTTTTGGTGCTCTATGCGGTCATCGGCAGCGCGATCGCAACCCTCTTTTTCGGTCTGCGCCTCACCCGCATCAGCGCAGAACAGCTGAAACGTGAAGCTACCTTTCGCTTTGGTCTGATTGAGCTACGCGACCAGGGCGAATCGATTGCTTTCGAGGGTGGACAGCCCTATGTTCAGACCGAGCTGCGCCACAGATTTCGCCAAGTGGTGCGCAACTTTAATCGGTTTATTCGCTGGCAGTTAGGGCTAGACTGTTTTCAGAATGGCTACCAGTATCTTACCTTTGTGCTGCCCAGCTTAATTTTAGCACCGCGCATTCTCTCGGGCGAGTTAGAAGTTGGAGCCATTGTTCAATCTCAGGCCGCCTTTGATCGCATTTGGCTGGCGCTGAGTCTGATTGTGGTTCAGTTTGAACAGCTGACGCGGCTAGCCGCCAGTATCGAAAGGCTCAGCGATTTGCTTCAGGCATTGAAGCAGGTCGATCAGGTTAGCTCGGCCATTAAAGTCTTCCCGCAGCCTCACCTAGCCGCTCAAAATCTCACGCTCAGACTGCCCGAGCGTCAGCGAACGCTGGTACAGCAGCTCTCTTTTCAACTCTCCACGCAAAGCTTGCTCGTGACAGGGCAAAGCGGCATTGGCAAAAGTACGCTGTTTAAGGCAATCGCCGGGCTATGGACCACCGGCAGCGGCACAATCCACTGCCCGGCTGAGAGTATTTTGTTCTTGCCACAGCGACCCTACCTGATGCTGGGCACCCTGCGGCAGCAGTTGCTCTATCCCCAGGCCCATCCGACTATCTCCGATCGACGGCTGTGGCAAATTCTAGCGGTGGTACAGCTGTCTGAGCTAGCTGACTTAGATCAACAAGAAGATTGGTCGCAGCGACTTTCCGTCGGCGAGCAGCAGCGGCTGGCCTTTGCCCGCTTGTTGATTGCGCGGCCTGCCTACGCGCTGCTTGATGAGGCCACCAGTGCGCTGTCTGTGACACAAGAGCAAGCGCTATATCGACATTTGGCAAAGACTGATATCACCTATATGAGCATTGGTCACCGACCGAGCCTGCTGCCTTACCACCAGCAGAAATTGACGCTGCTGCCCGATAGTCGCTGGCAGCTTGAACCTATTTCTACGCCCACTGTTGCCTATGACCCAAGCTAATCTACAATCATCTGTTCCCGCTGTTCTACTAGCCTACTGGCGCTCGCAAGAGAAATGGGGTGCGGCGGGACTATTGTCACTCCTTGTGAGTCTTTTACTGATTCAAACTGGCCTGCAGGTGGTGTTTTTGATCTATGGTGGTGAACTGACCTCTGCCTTAGCCGCGCAGGATGCTGAGCGATTTTATCAAGCCATTACGATTTTTTTAGTGATCTTGCTGGTTGGAATTCCCTTTGCTTCACTCAGCGGCTACGTGCGCGATAAGCTTGGCCTATTTTGGCGAATTTGGCTGACCCACCATTACTTAGATCGGTACTTAGCAGACAACAAATTTTATCAGCTGCGGCTGAAAGGTCAGCTCGACAATCCCGATCAGCGTCTAGAAGAAGATATTCGCGTCGTCACGCAAGAATCTCTTCGCTTTTTTACACTGCTGCTCACATCAGGTTTTCAGCTGCTAGGCGTTGCTGGTGTTCTCTGGTCTATCTCGCTGCCGCTAACCGTTTTTTTAGTGATTTATTCAATTGTGGGTACTGCGATCGCAGCGCTTGGCTTTGGTCGTCCACTGTTAGGCATCAATGAAGAACAGCTCAAGCGAGAGGCCGATTTTCGCTACAGTTTAGCCCATATTCGCGAACATCCTGAAGCGATTGCCCTTTACCAAGGAGAATCTCAAGAACTGGCTCAGAGCTTACAGCAGTTTAGACAAGTGCTGCAAAACTTTTTTCGACTCATTCGCTGGCAGCTTGGCCTCAACCTGTTTCAAAACCACTATCGCTATGCCACCTTTGTCATTCCCGGTATCGTTTTAGCCCCCAGGCTGTTTGCAGGTGATTTAGAAATTGGCGATGTCACCCAGGCTGGGGCCGCCTTTAGCCTGATGCTAGGCGCACTCGGCTTAATTGTGCTCCAGTTTCAGCAGTTGACGAATTTAGGCGCGAGCACTCAGCGACTTACCCAGCTAGCGAGCAGCTTTTCCCAAGCTACGACGACTAACCAATCGCAAATTTCAATCAAATCAGGGACGCCGCTCGCCATCATGCAGCTCACGCTTACGACGCCCGATACCACTAAGGTGCTTGTCCGAGATCTCTCACTCACCGTATCGCCACAAGAAAATTTACTTATCACAGGTCCAAGCGGTGTTGGCAAAAGCTCACTCCTACGCGCGATGGCTGGACTTTGGCAAACCGGCAGCGGTACAATTATTCAACCTCAGTCCATCGCATTCTTACCGCAGCGCCCCTATTTGCCAGCTGGCGGGCTGAGACAGCAGGTACAGTATCCTCGCCTAAGCGAGAATACCAGTGAC
>JAAHIA010000155.1 GCA_010671975.1 Leptolyngbya sp. SIO4C1
TGTAGAGCTAGCAAGGTCTGCTCTACAAGCTGCAGAAATTGCTCAAGAGATTCCTGGCGAAATGTCAGCTAGTGAATATTATTCAGTTGCGCTTGCTTTATTGTATAGCACTTCTTTAGATCGTGTACCTATGCTATTGGAGCAGGGTATTGAAAGAGCGGAGAATCCAAACGAACATACCGCGCTATTGAGACTCTACGGTTCCTTCTTAATGAATTCAGGCGAGGTGAGTAAAGGTCGCTCAATGCTTGAAAAAGCATTAAGCGTTTGGGATAAGTATCCGAATACGGTCGAATATTATAGAAAGCAGACTAACGGTTATACTGAGCTTTTTTGGGCTCAGACGGAGTACGCGGTTAGGAATCTTGAAGCTACTAAAGAGCATTTGAGGAAAGCATCCGAAATCGCAGATTCATTGCCTCAAGGTCCTGCAACAACGCAGTTCGCTGAGCAGCTAAATTATTTCAAATTACAAGTTGATCAGGGAAACCTTATGCTTCCTGCAGCAATTCCTATTCCTGACAGTCCGGAACAAGATACTAGATGATGGTGTGATTGATTGGCTTGGTAGCAGGTTGCTCTTTTACCACTATCAAACGAGTCGAGGTTGTATGAGATGAGATCTGCTTAGCGGCTACTGTTGCAAGAGATTCAGTCTCTTCATAGAGATCTACAAGTGAAATTCCGACATTAAGATGCTAAGCGAGAGTCGCGATCGCACATCCCCATATTCCGACAGCAGTCACTGATGCTCGGCCGTCTTCACATAGTGCTCTACATAAATCCGATACTAGATCAATCATCAGATACTCATGGCGCGGCCCAGTCTCTTGCTCGCGCTCAAAATAAGCGGCGATGGCGTCTGTCTCTGTCTGCAGCTGAGCTGTCATGATGCCTCAGACACCTGCGTCACCACCTTGCGCACCGCCAGCGAAAGCATCACCCGCGAGAGCCCGCTGGCAATAAAGCTGACCCCCACCAGCGTGCCAATCAGCCAGGGCGCATCCAGCGGCCAGCGCAGCCAGACGATAATGCCGAGCAGCAGCGTCAACACGGCATTAAACAAAACCCAACCCCAGTTTGAGAGCGATCGCACCTGAATTGCCAAGATCAGCTCAACCAGCCCTTCCGCGACAAAAAACGTACCCAGCAGCAGCGTCAGCGTCAGCACGCCCTCCAGCGGATTGACCACCAGCAGCACGCCCGCGCCCAGGTACAGCACAGCCAAAATCAGCTTTACCCAAAAGCTGCCTTCCTCTCGCGTCTGCGCCGCATAGATAAATTTCAAAATACTATTGCCAATCAGCAGCCAGCCAATCCAAATCGTAAAGGCGAGCGATGTCGTCAACGGCAGGCTGATGGCCGCAATGCCTAAAAGCATCATCAGCGCGCCTAAAATGATCGACCATCGGGTGGCGCTTTTGACAGCTTGAGCAGGGCTTTGGGTCATGATGAGATGCGGGTGGGCTTCTATAAAAATGGTAGCGCTCTAGCTGCGGATGAGTGGATGGGTAGAGATTCTTATCGTCTTTTCAGAATCAGGTCAGGTGCGGCTCAGGCACAGCTTTAATAATCAACCTGTGTGCTCGCAACCGTTGACTATGACCTTATGCAAAGCGGCTCTAATACAAAAACCAATTTTTCTTTGGGCGCTGCCGATCGCTGGGGCCATCGGTCTGGGCGTCTGGCTACAGAATTTGGGCTGGCTGAGTCCGGCGGGGCTGCGCGATGCAATGCAGCAGGCCGGTGAGTGGGGGCCGCCAATCTATATTGTGATCATTGCGCTGTCGGTGGTGGTGAGTCAGATTCCGGGCGCACCGCTAGCAGTGGTCGCCGGGGCGATCTGGGACCCGCTGCTGGCTGGGATATACACGGTGATTGGCGGCTTTGGCGGCGCGCTGATTGCCTACAGCTTGGGGAAGGCGATGGGCCAGTCCATCGTCAAGGCAATCACGGGTAGGTCGCTGCGGTTCTCAACTGAGCGAGGCGAAACGTATTTGGGCTGGCTAATTTTTGCGACGCGGCTGCTGCCGGTCTTTTCATTTGATTTGATCAGCTACGGGGCGGGCATCACCGGGCTATCTCTGCCCGTCTATGCGAGCGCCACGTTTCTGGGCATGATTCCATCCACGCTACTGCTGACGTACCTGGGCAGCAGCTTTCAGCTCAGCGGCGCTGCGATGCTGGGCATTCTGGCTGGATTTGGGCTGCTGTTTGTCGGGCTGCCGCTGCTGGCGCATCGCCATAACTGGCTGAATCTGCACGAGCTGGTGCAGCTAGAGGCAGATTAATCGCGCTGCGATCTTATTCCTGACAGGACTTACGAAAGCGGACTATTCTATATCCATTTTTTTGATCCCCCGACCTCCGGCCACCCCCTTATCAAGGGGGCTGGGGGGGATCCTCTACGCTATATCTGGCGTAATAAGGGTCTGTGCGTAAGTCCTGTCTACCTACTCCCCTTCTGACGACTCTACTTCTGCCTGCTCCGTTTCTGCCGCCACCGCTTCTACCGCGAGCCCGAGTGACGATGCCACCTGCTCAGGACTCAGACCTAGGGTCAAGAGCTTGGCGATCGCTGCCTGCTGCACGGCTTCGGCTTTCTCTGCTCGCTGCTGCGCCTGCTCAGCTTTCTCTGCGGCCCACGGCAGCAGCTCCCCCTCTGGCGTCCACCAGCGGAGCCAGCTGCCGGTGCGCTTTTCGCGTGTACCAGACCAGATGCCTAGGTACAAATTTAACGGCGCTAGCCAGTAGCGACCGGCTTCGTTAGCAGCGGCCAGCTGATATTGGCCAGCGTCATCTAGCTGATACAGCTCAAGCGTATCGCTGGCAGGGTCAAAGATGACGTAGTGGGGCACCTGCAAAATCTGCTCGTAAAAGAACCACTTGCCAGGCGGGTAGGTTGGCTTCACGGAATATTCGCCGCCGGCGGTTTCAGAGAGAAATTCCATCACAATGACGGGAAGGTCACCCTGCAGCTTAGGGGTATAGCTGCGCTCAACCAGATCGCGGCTCACAGAAATAGCTGGAATGAAGCACCAGTCGGGCGCTTTGACGACTATCTTTTGGTTGACGGTGGCGCAGATAGCGTAGTTCGTGGTGGTTAGCGATCGCTCGGGTAGTCGGTCGGCTAGCGCCAGGCTGTCGGTGAGCGCTGCGGCTAGCTGCGGTTGCGTAATGTTGTCCACAGGGTCATCAGGCAGTTTGAAGTCGTCGGGCAGCTTTTCCCAGGTGACGGTGAGCGTAGGGGTTGCTATCATAGCCGGCTTGAGCGAGACGCTGTTTCATTTTAGCTCTGCTAGCTTCTCGGCTTATTCTCGATCGGCTGTCAGGCTAAGGCTGATGCCAAGGTCACAACAATGCAGCTAGAATTTGTGCCGCTGCTGGCGCGACAGCGTGAACTCTATGCCCTACCGCGCGGGCCGGCGCGCTTTCAGGCGTATTTGGCGCTGATGACGGGCGATCGCAGCGACATTGAGCTAGCGCCGCTAGTATTTATCAACCCCATGGCGAAACCGCACGTGGCGGCCTATCTAGAGCAGCTGTCAGCGCTAGAGGCAGAGGCTATTGCAGCACAGGCGATGGCGGCGGCAGCCGGTCAGCTAGCGGCGGTGCCAGGGCGCTATCGCGTCGGGGTTGCGATCGCAGACGATCTGCTGGGCGGCTGGACCAATCGGTTTACTACCGACTTCAGGCTGCGATTTGATCTGCAGGCGATCTATCAGCGCGGCTGGCTGCCGGTCGTGCTGTGGGTGAGCGAGGTACCCTCAGCGCAGCAGGTTTATAAGGCTGTGCAAATGGCGATCTATCGGGCCGCCTACGTGGCGCGGTATGGTCAGGCCAGAACGCTCGCAGAAATGATTGCCCAGGAGGGCTATGCCCTGCAGCGAGCGGGCTACCACGAGCCCCGGCTAACGGCTGAGGATTTGGCCTATACGCGCGCAGTGATCGGGCCTTTGCAAGCCGCCACCGACCAGCCCACGCAGATAGCCTGTTTGTACGGTGATACAGCGGCGCGAGCGTTAGGATATCCGCTGCAGGGTCTGAGCGATTGGGCTGGGTTGGCGTTAGCGCTAGCTGAGGCTAAACGGTGATCTGCCGCAGCGATCGCACCGTTTCGATGACGGCGTTCGCCACGCGGTCAATCTCTTCTGCCGTATTAAAGCGCCCGATTCCGAACCGTAGCGAAGCATAGGCCAGCGACTCAGACCGACCTAGCGCACTCAGCACGTGGGAGGGCGTCGTTTTTTCTGAGCTGCAGGCCGAGCCGGACGACAGAGCAACCACCGACCGCAGCCCAAGCAGCAGCGCTTGCCCGTCCACCTGCTCGAAGCTGACATTGAGGTTGCCAGGCAGCCGCTGAGTGAGGTGCCCGTTGAGATAGACCTGCGGCAGCTGGCTGAGCTGCTGCCAAAGTCGCTGTCGCAGCTGGCTCAGCCGCTTAGCTTCGGGCTCCATCAGCGCTAGCCCTAGCTCAACGGCTTTGGCAAAGCCAACAATCTGCGGCGTGTACAGCGTGCCCGATCGCAGCCCGCGCTCCTGACCGCCGCCGTGGAGCTGTGCGGCTAGCTGTACCCGAGGCTGACGGCGACGCACATAGAGCGCACCAATGCCCTTTGGGCCGTACAGCTTATGAGCCGTCATCGACATCAGATGAACGTTCGCAGCCCGAACATCTAGCGGTATTTTGCCTAGGGCCTGAGCCGCATCGGTATGAAACACAATCTCGCGGGCCTGGCACAGCGCCCCAATGTCAGCCAGCGGCTGCAAGACGCCAATTTCGTTATTGGCTGCCATGACAGAAACTAGAACCGTCTCAGGTCGAATCGCGCTTTCTAACTCATTTAGATCAATCAGGCCGTCTGGCTGCACCGGCAGATAGGTCACCTCAAAGCCAAGCGACTCTAAATACTGGCAGGGGTCGAGCACGGCCCGGTGCTCTGTCTGCACAGTGACTATGTGATTGCCGTGGGCAAAATAAGCTTCAGCCACACCTTTGATGGCGAGGTTATTAGCCTCGGTCGCACCGCTGGTGAAGATGATTTCTTCAGGGCTAGCGTTGATGGCAGCCGCCAGCGTTTCACGTGCCTGCTTAACAGCGGCGGCGGCTTCCCAGCCGTAGGCATGGGTGAGGCTGCTGGGGTTGCCAAAATGCTGCGTAAAAAAGGGCAGCATAGCGTCCAACACGCGCGGCTCAACCGGCGTCGTGGCGTGAGCGTCTAGATAAATTAACTCTTGGTTCAAACCTAGCGTTCCATAGCAGCTGATCAGATCATAGATCTTTCGACGCCGCGTCTCTGGGGTGCCCGCTTATCTAAGCGCGTTTGCGCTAGCTGTCGCGCTCTGTCGGAGGATGCTCTAGCTCGATGAAATTGCCCAACAGGCCTATGGTTCGATAGGACCCGGCTGGCATTTCCATCTGATAGAGGCTGAAGATAACTAGATTTTGGCGTTCCGTATTAGATTCGACAAATTCTTTTATTTCTGATGCCTTCAGGCTTTTAATGCTCTTAATGCCGTTTTCGCAGAGGGTGCTGAGCCCTTCACCTACTTTACCGAGCCATTCGGAGGCTGACTCTTTTAAGCAAACTGCGTCCTGCGTTTCATCGAGCAGCATATTTGTTCGATAGTTGATATATTGGCCACTGCCAGGGTTGGTGAAAATCATCACCCCGCCCAGCACAGTCAGCGCAATCATGCCCGAAGAGAGATACTTGCCCATAGAATCACCTTAATCAGATGCCGTGGATGGATTCTTGGCAATATCTACAGCAGATGTGCTTTTAATTACAGAAAATCTTTAGAAAAAGTAGCGTCCTAGGCGCTGTTAGAGGTTTTGTAAATGTTTTGAATACGCCCTCTCATATCATTCTCAATCTCGCGATTTTGGGTCGTCGATCGCAGCCGCAGTGGAATCCGCACATTGCGCTAGGGGCGTTCATACCAGACGCAGCCATGTTTGTGTTCTACGGCTGGACTAGAGTCATTAGAGATTTGCCAGAGCGACAGATCTGGGGCACGCTCTACTACGACCCAACCTGGCAGACGATTTTTGATCTGTGGAACTCGATTCCGCTCGCGCTGCTGGGCGTTGCCACCGGCCTGTGGCTCAGACGACGCCGTCAGACTCAAATGCTAGGCAGCGCGATCGCGCTGTGCTGCGCCAGCATCATTTTGCACTGCTTAGAAGATTTACCCACCCATCGCGAAGATGCCCATCGCCATTTTTGGCCGCTGAGCAATTTTCGGTTTGAGAGCCCGATCTCTTACTGGGATCCAAACCACTATGGCGATATCTTTGCACCCATTGAGCTGGCCATTGTTTTGCTGTCGAGCCTCTATGTTTTTCGACTAGTGCGATCGCGCTGGGGCCGGGGGCTCCTTATTGCCGTCAATATCTTCCTATGCCTGGGCTACCTGGGCTTCTACTTTTAGAGCTTTAGATTTTTAATCGTGGGTACAGCTCATCTCGTCATTGGCCTGCAGCAGCGATTGACCCAACCTATCTTCATAAGTTCTTCACAAACTCGACATAGCCTAGCCAGTACAGCTCGAAACATACGCTTTCAAATTAAAATCCACCCCTGTCTTTGAAATATCGAGCTTCGGGAACTATGCCTGAAGCAGCTTCACACAGGCTTCATACTGTCGTTTTCGGTAAGCTGCAATGACTTCAAAAATCGTTAATCTAACAGAAAAGCTAGCACTGCGAGAAATCACAGATATTTTGGCAGACTGTCCTTCAGATCCTTATCAAGCTGCGTTTTCTATTCCCTACTTGAGACAGCTCTTGCTCGCTCGCGTACTCAGCCATGTTCGCAACCGCTATGTGGTGGTCCAAAATCCGGTCGAGGCGTTCAATGATGAAACATCGATTAGCTATCTGCTGGAAGAACAGCTGCACATCGACAATTTAATCCGCCTCTATATAGTTGATATTCTCAAGGCGTATCCTAACTGGCAGCATCGGTTTGGGGTGCGATCGCGCTCGGGGCAGCCCTCTTCCTGGCTGAGCTAACGCCTGTTCCTCTTCGCCCTCCTGGGCATCTAGTCCTGCAGCAGCCTAGGAAATATTGATGGGATCTACGTCAATCGTCAGGCTGACGTCAGCTGAGCAATGCTGGCGCAGGTCTGTCAGCACCGGCGGCGGTACCGCTGCCGGCAGCTTGAGTAGAATATGCCAGCGATAGCGCCGCGCCACTCGCATAATCGGAGCCGGCGTTGGCCCTAGCAGCCAGGCTGGCTCGATTCGCTGGCAGAGCTGGTGTGCTAGCGTCTCAGCATTTTTTTCCACTGTGCTCATATCGGTGCCAGTCACTCGCAGCAGCACCAGCCGACCGTAGGGCGGATAGGTCAGGGCCCGGCGGTCTGATAGCTCTCGCTCTACAAAAGCGGCATAGTGATGCTGCTGCACTGCACCAATCACCGGGTGCTCAGGCGTGTAGGTTTGCAAAATCACGCGCCCGCGCTCTTCACCCCGACCGGCTCGGCCGGCTACCTGCGTCAGGGTTTGAAAGGCACGTTCGCTGGCGCGATAGTCAGCCATATAGAGCAGCCCATCGGCAGCTAGCACACCCACTAGCGTTACCTGCGGCAGGTCAATGCCTTTGGTCAGCATCTGCGTGCCCACCAGCAGATCTGCCTCACCCTGAGCAAAGCGACTGAGCAGCGCTCGATGTGCGCCTTTGGTGCGGGTCGTATCACTATCGAAGCGAATGCAGCTCAGCTCTGGAAACTGCGTCGCCAGCTCGCTGACTACCCGCTGCGTGCCGCTGCCAAAGTTCTTTAAATAGGGAGAGCTGCAGTCTGGGCAGTGCGGCGGCTGCACCTGACCATAGCCGCAGTAGTGACAGCGTAGATAGGGAGCTGCGTTCTGATGCGGTCGATGATACGACAGCGAAACATCGCAGTTTGGACAGTCCACCACGTAGCCGCAGCTGCGACAGGAGACAAAGCTACTGTGCCCTCGCCGATGAATAAACAGCAGCCCCTGACCGCCGGCGGCTTTCATCTGAGCCAGCCCCTGCTGCAGCGACTGACTAAAAATTGACCGATTGCCTAGCTGCAGCTCCTGACGCATATCCACAATCTCAACCGGCGGCAGCGGTCTGGCATGAACTCGTTCAGGCAGGGAAAGGTAGAGAATTTTGGATTTTGCTAGTTGGTTGGTGTCTGCTATGGGCTGATCGGTCTCGCCCCCCATACCAGCGGCTACCCAGCTTTCTAGCGACGGGGTGGCGGAGCCTAAAATCAGCGGGCAGTCGGCTAGCTGAGCTCGCCATTCGGCTACGGTGCGGGCGTGGTAGCAAGGAGCAGGCTGATCTTGCTTGAAGCTGCCGTCATGTTCTTCATCTAAAATGATTAGGCCGAGCTGGGGCAGCGGGGCAAAGACGGCTGAGCGGGTGCCAATGACGACCTGCGGTGTGCCGCTGAGCATTTGCCGCCAGGTGTCGTAGCGCTCGCCGTCAGACAGGGCACTGTGATAGACGCAGACTTTTTCACCAAAGCGGCTGCGAAAGCGATCGGTTAGCTGCGGCGTGAGCCCAATCTCAGGCACTAGCACTAGGATAGAGCGACCGGTCGCTAGGCGCGGTGCGATCGCTTGTAGATAGACTTCGGTTTTGCCAGAGCCGGTAACGCCGTGCAGCAAGACTTTGGTATAGCCGGTTAGCGCGCTCAGGGCAGAAAGTGCCGCTGCCTGGTCGGCGGTGAGGCGCTTGGGCTGGTCTGGGGCAGCGGTTGAGTGGCTGCTGACCCGCAGCAGTTCGCGCGGCTGAATGGTGAGATAGCCTTTGGCTGCTAGCTTTTTTAGCGTGGCGCTGGTTGTGCGCAGGCGCTGCAGCGCATCGCTGAGCCACAGGTCACCTCCCTGCCGCTGGAGGACGGTCAAAATTTCTCGCTGCCGCTGGGTCAGCTCGCTGGCGATCGCATCGGCAGTGGTTAGCGAAACTGCCTGGCGCAGCTGGGGCTGCGGTGGCTGCGGTGGCTGTAGATAGCTTTCGACCCAGCCTTGCTGCAAAAGCTGCTGCAGCGCTCGATAGGCACCGCGCTGCTGTCGCTGCAAGTAGTGCCAGGTATAGTCGCCGGCTGGTGACTGTTCTAAGGATTGCAACAGCTGCTGCGCTGCTGGACTCAAGCTGGCCCTGGCGCTGTCTGTCGGCGGGTTGGCGCGCAATCGAATGCGGCGCTGCGACTTGGCTAACAGTCCTGGCGGCAGCGCCGTTCGAATCACCTGTATCAGCGGGGTTTGATAGTAGCTCGCTACCTGCTCTAAAAGCTGCCAGTAGCGACTTGAAAAAAAGCCGCTGCTGATCACTGCGCTTAAAGGACGCACCTGCTCTGATGTCAGGGTCGAATCGAGCTGCTGCAGCGGCCGAATTGCGATCGCGCTGCGCTGCTGTCCGCCAAACGGCACGCTGACGATATCCCCCGCTTTTACCTGCAGCCCGTTTGCTACCCGGTAAACATACAGCCCTTGAATGCCAGGACAGTCAACCAGAACTTCGATATAGTGACCAACGTTAGCTGTCACAGGTTGATCAATGAGCGACATTAATTTAAGCGCACTTTGCTTCACTAAACAATTTTCAATCAATGGCCTCGATATTGTTTAATAACAATTCGCAAACATCGCTACCGTCCGGATATAAGGCATTCGCTGAGTGAAAAAAGAGCGGAAAAGCGGCTCTTTTTTTGTAAGTTTCGTTACCTTGTTACGGTGAGGATACAAATACAATGAATCGTTACATAAATCAAAAAGCCTGAAGATTAAAGCACTTTAAGCCTTCAATAAAACGAAATGAATGGCCCCTTAATATGAGGTTGCTATAGTGGACTCAGCAGTGGGAACTGCTTGGCTGTCTACGGGTTAAGAAAACGTAATAACCTGCTTAACAGTATGACCGCCTCATTTCGTTCCAATTTAAAGCTCCGCCCTTCGCTGGGCCGATGAGGATTCAGCTATGACATCGTCGCAGCAAGTTCAGCGCTCTTCTACATCCCAGATGAGTTCTAATAGCCAGCAGCCTGAGACCTCTACTGAGTGGGATAACCATGGTACCAGTCTGGCTGTTGAAGAGACTGATT
>JAAHIA010000156.1 GCA_010671975.1 Leptolyngbya sp. SIO4C1
CACTGGCACCCTTGTTTCAATCCCCGTGAGGGGAGTTTGGTTATTGAAACGCATTTACCATCGTCACCTAAACCTCCAGTCTCTGCTTGTTTCAATCCCCGTGAGGGGAGATTGGTTATTGAAACGGTTTAAAATCAATGCCTGCTAGCAAAGCAAATTGTTTCAATCCCCGTGAGGGGAGTTTGGTTATTGAAACGACAAGTTTGATGCTGCATTCAGGCGCGCTGACAAGTTTCAATCCCCGTGAGGGGAGTTTGGTTATTGAAACCTGATTAAAGCGATCGTTACTGGCCTGGATGACTTGTTTCAATCCCCGTGAGGGGAGTTTGGTTATTGAAACCTGGCGCTGATTGCACCAGCTTTTCATACTGGCGAGTTTCAATCCCCGTGAGGGGAGTTTGGTTATTGAAACGCCGGGCTGGTATGAACGATCGGCTATGAGGCCGAATGTTTCAATCCCCGTGAGGGGAGTTTGGTTATTGAAACTGCGGTCTTCTCAAACCCTGACTATATTTAATTTTCAAGGTCCATTTGCGCCAGTCCCCGTCATTATAGCCAATTTCGCATCCTTGACCTATCGCTTCATCAAGTCTTAAGATTGCCAATCCCCCAGTCAGCCGCCCTTTCAGCCACTGCGCCACCCCCCGATCGCACCGCTGCCGCGCTAACCCTTGCCCCGCCTGCCTTTTCAGCCAAACCTTCGCCCTTGCCAAAATTACACCCCCCCGCCGGCACGGCCGCCGCTGCGACGCATATTTCACCTGGCTCACCGCTCCTGCAGCACCGGCTCAAGCTGCTCCAAAAAAGCGAGCGGTCGGCTCATATTTTCTGCAAAGCCAAGAATATTGCGATCGCGATGCTCATACACCAGCTGCTGCCCGTCAAACAAAAAGGTGGCGCCGCGCTGCGTTAGGTAGGCCGCATCCGGCACGTAGGTCTGCCAGTGGCCCAGCGCTTCGGTCATATTGCGCAGCCGCAGCGTTGCCAGCTCAAACGGTCGCTGAAAGCCTTTACCCCCAGCAAAGCGAAAAAAGCTGCCTTTGATCGGCGGCAGCGGCGCTGCCTTGATCACCTGCTGATCGGCAATCAGCTGCGGGGCCTGCCGATCGCCTAGGTAGCCGCGAAACACCTCGCGCAGCGTGCCGGGGCTGCCAATGCCAGCGCACATCAGCAGCAGATTTAGCCAGGCCCGCTGCCCAGACGACAGCCCCGGCGGCTGAAATGAGAGACCGCTGTAGAGCCCTAGCTGCTGGTGCAGCGCCGCCTCTGGGTCAACAAACAGCTGCTCAGCCGGAAAGCCCGTATAGTCACAAAACTGCTGACCCGAGCTGCGATCGCCAATGCCCACCGCCCGCACCGTCACCGCCCGCGCCGCCAGCTGCGCCGCCTCTCGCTGCAGCCACCAGGCATATTCAAGGCTGTCAAAGTCGCCCAGCTGCGGCCAGATCAGTACCAGCAAGTGCTGAGCCGACTCGGTGCCGCTTAAAATCGGCAGAGTGCTGCCGTCGCTTACCCGCTGCCGCTGGGCCTGCTGTAAAGGGTCGTAAATCATGCCCTATACCATAGTCGATGATTTTTGATGCAGCGTCAGCACAACCGTCGTCAGCTCGACGAGATCCACCGGCTTCGGCACATAGATCTGAAAGCCAGCCAGCAGCGCCCGCGTTCGCTCCTCGGCGCGGGCATAGGCCGTGAGCGCCACCGCCGGGGTTTGCCCACCCTGGGCTGCCGGCAGCGCTCGAATCCGACGAATCAGCGAGTAGCCATTTTCGCCAGGCATGCTGATATCGCTGACTAAAACATGCGGGCGAAAGTCTTGAAAGCGCTCAAAGGCTTCAGCCGCCGAGGCTGCCCCTTCGACCTCAGCGCCGCATTCCTGCAGCATCAGCAAATATACATCGCGCGCGTCTTTGACATCTTCAACAATCAAGACTCGCACCGCATCTAGCGAAATATCAGGCGGCAGCGGCGACGTCAGGTTGATCTGCTGGCTGCCGTTGGCAGACTGATTAGCCTCAGACGCTACCTGCAGCGGAATCTCTACTGTGAACGTGCTGCCCTGGCCGAGCCCTGGGCTCTCTGCTGTGACGCTGCCGCCGTGCAGCTCAACAATGTGGCGCGCAATCGATAGCCCTAACCCCAAACCGCTGTAGTCACGCATTGAGGAGCTATTGGCCTGCCGAAATCGATCAAAGATCACGGGCAGCATCTCAGGGTGGATCCCTTGGCCCGTATCGGTGACTTGAATGACGGCGGTGCGATCGCGCGGCGCTAGCGTCAGCGAGACCTGCCCTTCGGCGGGCGTAAACTTGATGGCATTCGAGAGCAAATTCCACACCACCTGCCGCAGTCGGTCAGTATCGGCCAGGATGTGGCCTGCTGCAAAACAGGGCGTAAAGTTAATCGTGATGTTTTTAGCCTGCGCTGCGAGCGTCACTACGTCGATGGCTTCTTCAATCAACACACTGAGTTCACTAAACGTCAGCGGCTGAGAGCTCAGCTTCAGCTTACCTTGAATGATCCGAGAGACATCTAAAATGTCGTCAATCAGCTGATTGAGCAAATGAACATTCTGATGAATCGTCGTCAGCGCCTTGTTGAGCGTAGTCGTTTTTAGCCGCCCCGCTAACACCAGCTGCAGCCAGCCGTAGATAGCGCTGAGCGGCGTGCGCAGCTCGTGCGAGAGCGTGGCTAAAAATTCGTCCTTCAGCCGATCCGCTTTTTCGGCCTGCGCGCGAGCAGTCTGGGCCGTTGCTAAAAGCTGCTGCTGCTGCTGCTGCGACTGTCGGCGCTCGGTCACATCGCGCCAGGTCACCACGAGGCCGCTGCCCAGCTTCGCAGCTCTCATGTCAAGAGCAACAAACTGCGCGTCGTCTGAATCACTCTGCAACAGAATCTCTTGCTGAAACGGCCGCCCCGTTTCTACCGTCCAGCGGTAGCTGGCAAAGATATCGGCATTTTGCGCAGTTTTGAGCGCTGGAATGGCCTCAAAGACGGTGCGCTCTCGCTGCTCCTCTGGTGAAAACGACAGATATTGACAGGCGGCCTGATTAATATAGCGAATGGCAAAATCTTGAATATAGCCGTCTTCGTTTTGCACAGCCGAGAGAATCATTAAGCAGTCGAGCATGGTCTCGACCGAGGTGCGAAAACGTTCTTCACTCTCGGCCAAAGCTGCCCTAGCCTGCGCTAGCTGCAGCCGCTCTTGCTTTTCTCGCAGAGCGCGCTTGATCACATTGATCAGTCGCTCTAGCCGCTGCTTGAGCACATAGTCCGTGGCGCCGCTCTTCAGAGCTTCAACGGCTCGTTCCTCACCCAGCACGCCTGAGAGCAAAATGCAAGGAACGTAGGGATCGCGCGCTCTCACCGCCTGAATGGCTGAGATACCGTCATAGTCAGGTAGCGAATAGTCCGCTAGCACTAGGTCGTAGGTCTGAGCCTCTAAGCTGGTTTGAAAGTCTGTCTTCGTATCAACCACATGGACTTCGCAGTCGAGCTCGCTATTGGCAAGCTTGGCTGAAATCAATTCAACGTCATTGGGATCATCTTCTAGAAGTAGAAAACGCAGCATCGATATTGGGAAAACAGCAGTAGCGATTTACAATTAGAAATCCTTAAGTAACAAGTGGCTAACTCAAGATGATGGCTGCTACGACTGCGTTTAACTAGACTTCACTGAGTTTAAGCTGAATGAATTGTTTAGCTGGCAAATTTATATAGCTGCCTTTATCCGCCTGCCTTTATCTGCCTGCCTTTATCCGCCCAACCAGTGCTCAATGGTCCGTCACACAAGAGCACTCAGCACTATTTGGGAGTGGCGCTATCGTAGCATGATGCCGACTAGATACATCGTGTTGCCGGTAACGAATTGTCAGGAAACATCAGCGGCCCTCTCAAGTTTGGAGCCACTGCTTTAGATTTCATTTTAAGAAACTCGCCAGCGGTTTAACTCGGCTCTCTAAGATTATTGTCATTAGGTAACGAAAAGTAAAAGGCTGCCCCCTGTTGTCGCTGGCCGTCTGCCCAGATGCGGCCCCGATGGCGGGCAATAATCCGCTGTGCGTTAGCCAGGCCAATGCCGGTGCCTTCAAAGTCGCGCGAGCTGTGCGCCTGCTGAAAAATGCCAAAGATTTTTTCGGCCTGATGAGCGTCGAAGCCAACGCCGTTATCCTTGACAAAAAACACGGTTGACTGCCCCTGAGCCTGGCTGCCCACGGTAATTTTGGCGACTGGCTCAAAGCGGGTAAATTTGACAGCATTTTCTAGCAGGTTTTGCCAAACCGTTTGCATCAGCGTGCGATCGCACCAGACTGCCGGCAGCGGCTCAATCTGCCATTGAATCGTGCGATCGGGCTCATTCACCTTAATTTGCGCTTTGACCGTTTCTACCAGCTCTAGCATATCGACCTGGGTGGGGCTCATCTCGACTCGACCCGTGCGCGAGAAGTTGAGCAGCGCGTCAATCATATTGCCGGCTCGGGTAATCAGGTCTGAGATGATGGTGAGGTAGTGCTGCGCCGCAGAATCGGGCGGCTCTGCTAGCTGCTCAGACAGCAAATTGATAAATCCGTCAATCTGACGCACGGGCGATCGCAGATCGTGAGAGACCGAATAGGCAAACAGCTCTAGCTCGCGGTTGGCAGATTCTAGCTGCGCGGTTCTAGCCTGCACCTGCTCTTCTAGCGTCTGATTGAGCTCACTGAGCGCCTGCTCAGCCTGCTTGCGACCCGTGATGTCCTCCACGATCCCATCCACAATCGGCTCACCGCGATCGGCAGCGCTCACGCTCATAATCAATCGCAGCCACATCGGCCGATCGTCTTGGCGCTCTAGCAGCATTTCCTTAGGCTTTAGCCGGTCGGCGGGCGGCTGGTTGGGCATGGCGAGCCGCTGACCCAGGCGCGACTGAGCAGATTCTAGAGAATCGACTTGCAGCATGTTCAGCAGCGCCGCATTCACATCTAGCAGCTGTCCAGTCGGCATCGCCCGAAAGATGCCCACCTCTAGCTGGTTGAGCAGCGCCTGCAGCCGGCCTTCTAGCTGCGCCGCTCTACGCTGAGTTTGTACTTTTTGCCAAACCGAGCGCACCGCCTGCGGCAGCCGAATAAAGTGCTTGGGCGACTTGATCACATAGTCGTCTAAGCCAGCCTTCATGGCCTCGACCGCAATTTCCTCCGTGCCAGTGTTGGTAAACATAATCACCGGACACTGCGGATGCTGCGCCTTCACCGTTCTGAGTACGGTCAGTCCGTTGGACCAACCCAGCTGATAGTCCGTAATCACCATGTCAAAGTTGGCAGCATTGAGCTTCTGATTGAGCTCTTGCTGATCGATCGCTTCAATGATGTTTAAATCTTCGAATTCGCGGTCGAGCTCGCGCCGCGCTAGCAGGCGATCGTTAGGATTATCATCAATCAGCAGAATAGACTTAGGGTGAGAAAAGGACATTGCCTAAGGGTTTAAAAATTGCTAGCCCGCTGCTTGAGAAAGCGAAGGATACTGATTCACCGTTAGCCAATATCCGTTTAAAGCCTCAATCATGGCAATGAGCGCATCAAACGTCACTGGCTTCACTAGGTAGGAGTTTACCCCCATCTCGTAGGCGCAGTTGACGTCTTCGCTCTCTTCAGAAGACGTCAGCACCACCACCGGGATCCGTCGCAGGACAGGCTGAGCCCTCAGCCATTCTAAGACTTCTAAACCAGAGCGCCGAGGTAGCTTCAAATCAAGCAGAATTAGGGACGGCATGGCATGGCTCGCTCGGTTGGCATACTGGCCGTGACCCAGTAGATAGTCAATTGCCTCATCGCCGTCTTTGACGATTGAAATCGGTATCGTCAAATTAGCGCGGCGAAAAGCCCGCTGAATCAGCAAGATATCGTTAGAGTCGTCTTCCACCAGCAAGAGACCATAGCCGTTGAACATCGCCATATTTTTAAGGATGGATTGCGAAACGTACTTTTAACCGTTCTTTATTGCAAAATCAAGTCGCCAAATAATTTTATACTTCTTTAACAACCTGGGAAGTACTACTCTCGTTTGCGCACGCAGGTGCTGACTAGATGACCTTTCTCTAGTATATTTGGCTAGCCTCTAAGGCCCGGAATCAAAATCTGTGATTAAGCTAAAATCTGTGACTAAGCTTTGGCGGTAGACGGCATCGAGGCGGCTTGGCAAGCGTCTGGCTTAAGAAAATCAACCCAAAATCGGCTGCCCTGACCGAGCACTGACTCTACCCCGACGGCTCCGCCGAGTCTTTCAACACCGCGCTTTACAGCTGCCAAACCAATGCCGGTGCCGCCGTAGGCTTCGATGCCGTGCAGCCGCTCAAACACCTGAAAGATGCGCTGCTGATGCTTGGGGGCAATGCCAATACCGTTGTCCTTAACCCACAGCCGCACGGTGCGATCGCGCTCCTCGCAGCTGATTTGCAAAACTGGCTTTACTTGGGGATCAATAAACTTGATGCCGTTGGTCAACAGGTTGGTCAAAATTTGAAAAACAATATGCCGATTGCCGCAGATCTCTGGCAGCGGAGCCCGAATCTGGATCTCCGCCTGAGCGTTTTGAATAATCGGGGCGAGCTTGCTGCAGGTTTGCGTCATCATCTGATCGAGGCTGAGCGGCTGCAGCTGAATGTAGGCACGGCCTAGACGGCTGTAGTCTAGCAGGTCAAGAATCAGCGTATCCATTTGAGCCGCCGCGCCAACGATGCGATTGGCATATTCATGACCGAGCTCGTCTAGCTCCGGCGCATAGTCTTCTAGCAGCGCCTGGGCAAACCCCTGCATCGCCCGCAGCGGCGCGCGCAGGTCGTGAGAGACCGTGTAGGCAAAAGCTTTAAGCTCGTCGTTGGCAGTTTCTACCTGGCGAGTGCGCTCAGCGACGCGCTGCTCTAGGCTGCGGTTCATCTGCTGAATGGTGGCTCTGGCCTGATGCTGTTCGATGGCGCTGCTCAAAATATTGGCAATTGCCTGCACAAAGTCAATGTCTGGCTGGCTGAACGATCGAGCCTGGCGAGTATGGGCACCGAGCACGCCAAAGGGTTCATCCTCTTGCTGGTAAAGGATGACGCTGATGCCGCTAACGACCTGATGATCGAGCAGCAGCGCCGGACCGCTGAATCGAGTTTCGCTGCGCAGATCCTTGACCACAACGGGATGATTGGCTTGCAGCGTATAGCCGGCCTGCGATCGCTGGTCATTTTTAACCATCGCCTGCCCCACCAGACCAGGCTGCCAGCCAACACCGGCTACCAGCTTCAGCCGATGCCGATCGGGGGTGAGTTCTAAGACCTTGCAATAGTCAATTTCGAGTGCCTGAGCCACTAGCTCTGTGGCCCGAGTGAAGAGAGCTATGGGATCATGAGCCTTGAGCGCCTGCTGACCTAGCTTAGCGACGGCCGCCTGCTGATTGAGCTTTTGCGCCAGCGTCGATTCTGCCCTTTTTAGCTGGCTGACGTCAGAGGCCATCGAGATCACCAGCCGGCGACCGTCCGCTGTGTAGCCAAGCGGCGCAGAGCTAAACTGCCAAATCCGCCGAGTGCCGTGCTGAGTGCGAATGGCAAACTCGCCTTCATCCACGGCGCGATCGCGCTCAAACAGCTGGTTGATGTGCTGCAAAATGGTGCTCTTATGCGTATCGTAAGCCTTTTCCGTCCAAGCTTCTAGCGTTGGAATATCGCTGGCCGTGTAGCCCGTAAAGCGAGTCCAGCCCTCGCTGAGGTGCAAAATTTCACCATCTTCGGCATAGATAACGATCGGCACGGGGGCCTGCACAATAGCGCGCCGAAACCGATCTTCGCTGGCCTTAAGGCTGGCCTCTGTCTGCTTGCGATCGCTGATGTCTTCTACCACGGAAATAAAGTACTTAGGTTCTCCAGACCGCTCGCGCACCAAAGAGACCGTCAGGTTAATCCAGATGATCTCTCCAGACTTGTGGAAATAGCGCTTTTCCATTGAGTAGGTCAGGCGCTTACCGGCGAGCATCTGTCGCACGTAGGCCAAATCTAGCTCTAGATCGTCCGGGTGCGTGATGGCCTGAAACGTCGTCGCCTGCAGCTCAGCCGAGGTATAGCCAACGATTTCACACAGCCGATGGTTCACTCGCAGCCAGCGACCGTCCGGGGCGACGTGAGCGATCCCCACGGCTGCCTGGTCAAAGGTGGCTCGAAAGCGCTCCTCGCTCTCTCGCAGCGCCTGGTCAAAGGCTGCAGGCGCGCTAGCGGACTGTGAATCTGGGTTGCCTAGCGGCATAGTACGGACGATAGAGACGTCTGCCTACCATAGTAAGAGCTAAGCTGAGTTCTGCATCTGCTTAAAGCACCGTTTAGCGAACGCCCCTCTACACACTGTCAGATTGAAGACCAGCGCCCAGTAGACCGGTTGTGTACTATAAAACAGTCTATCGGGCACGATTTATGAATATTGAGCAGTTAAACACCGAGTATGCGATCGCCGATATTGTCAAGTTTGTTGAGGGAAAGGGCGGCTTCCCCGTAATTGAAGTGCGCAATCAGCAGGCGATTGCCAAAATTTCTGTCTATGCCGGGCAGGTGCTTTCTTTTCAGCCAATCGGCGCGACTGCCGATCTGCTCTTTGTCAGCAGCAACGCCTACTTTCAATCAGGCAAAGCCATTAAAGGCGGCATCCCCGTCTGCTGGCCCTGGTTTGGGGCCGATCCCGAAAATCAAGGACGCGGCAGCCACGGCTTTGTTCGCGATCGCCCTTGGACAGTCCTGGCAACAGCAGCCCCCTCCGCCAACGAAACAAAGATCACCCTGGGCCTGAGCGACACCGCTGAGACCCGAGAGCTCTGGCCCCATGCGTTTGAGCTGCGGCTAGAGCTCACCATTGACCGCACCCTGCGAGTCGAGCTAGTCACTCACAACACCGGCGATCAATCCTTTAGCATTACGCAGGCGCTGCACACCTACTTCACTATCGGCGATGTCGCTCAGGTCAGCGTCCTGGGCCTAGACGGCTGCGACTATCTCGACAAAGTTGAAGACTTTGCCCGCCAGCACCAGGGCGGCCCCATTACCGTCTCCGCCGAGGTCGATCGCATCTACCTAGACGTACCCAACGCCCTCACGGTCGAAGACGCTGCCCTCGCCCGCCGCATCCAAATCTCCACCGCCGGCAACAAAACCGCCATCGTCTGGAACCCCTGGATCGAAGTCTCCCAGAAAATGGCCGACCTCGCTGCCGACAACTACCAGAAATTCATCTGTGTCGAGACTGCTAATGCCGCTGAGGACGTCGTAACCGTGGCAGCGGGGGAAGAGTATCGGCTGGTGGCGGAGTATGCGGTGGAGGGAATGTAGGGGGAATCGGTTACCCCGGCCCCATCCCCACCGCGCCAGCATACACCGCCTGCTCACCGAGCTCATCTTCGATGCGCAGTAAGCGATTGTACTTGGCAACGCGCTCGCTGCGGCAAAGAGAGCCGGTTTTGATCTGGCCGGCGCGGGTAGCGACTGCGAGGTCGGCGATGGTGGTGTCTTCGGTCTCACCGGAGCGGTGGCTAATTACGGAGGTGAACTTGTTGCGGGTCGCAAGCGCAACGGCTTCAAGCGTTTCGGTGAGAGAGCCAATCTGGTTGAGCTTAATCAAGATCGAGTTGGCCGAGCCTTGCTCAATCCCTTTTTGCAGGCGGGTGGGATTGGTGACAAAGAGATCGTCGCCGACAAGCTGGATGCGACTGCCCAAACGCTCGGTTAGCAGCTTCCAGGTTTCCCAGTCTTCTTCATGCAGGCCGTCTTCAATTGAGACAATCGGGTAGGCATTGACCAGCTTTTCGAGATAGCTGACGGTGTCTTGCGGGCTGTGGGCCGAGCCGTCAAAGACATACTGGCCGTCTTTGTAGAATTCGCTAGCGGCCACGTCTAGGGCCAGCGAGACTTGTTCACCAGGCTTATAGCCGGCTTTTTCGATCGCGGCAATCAGCAGCTCCAGCGCTTCTTGGTTAGAACCGAGGTTAGGCGCATAGCCGCCCTCATCGCCGACGCCGCTGAGCAATCCCTTATCGCCGAGCACCTTGCTCAG
>JAAHIA010000157.1 GCA_010671975.1 Leptolyngbya sp. SIO4C1
TGCTCCGCTGAGCTAGCGCTACGTTCTCAAACGTCAAGTTCTCTTTGTGCAGCTGCGGTGTCTGCTCATCGCCGCGATATTCCCACGCGGCTACATAAGAATAGTGGGCGTCATCGCGTTTGGCTTCACCTTCAGCTGTTTGAGATTCTTCGCGAAAATGACAGCCGCAAGATTCTCCTCGATTTAGGGCGTCGCGGGCCATGAGTTCGCCTAGCTCCAGAAAGTCGGCTAGGCGGCCAGCGAATTCTAAGTTTTTGTTGAACGTGCTAGCTTCACCAGGCACGCGCAGATTTTGCCAAAAGTCGGTTCGCAGCGATTGGATCTGACTAATCGCAGTTTTCAGGCCGGCGCGATCGCGACTCATGCCAACGTAGTCCCAGACCAGTCTACCGAGCTCGCGATGAAACTCCATCACTGTTTTGTTGCCCTGAATGCTCAACAGCTTCAGAATGCGGGTTCGCGCGGTGGCTTCAGCTTCGGCAAAGCTTTCTTGATCTGTTGCTACCGGCGCGAGTGAGGTGCGCGCTAGATAGTCACCCAGCGTGTAGGGAATCACAAAGTAGCCGTCAGCTAGCCCCTGCATTAGAGCGCTCGCGCCTAGCCGGTTAGCGCCGTGGTCTGAGAAGTTGGCCTCACCCAGCACGAACAGGCCCGGCACCGTGCTCATCAGGTAATAGTCTACCCAGAGGCCGCCCATCGTGTAGTGCACGGCTGGGTAGATGCGCATTGGCTCCTGATAGGGATTCTCGCCGGTAATGCGCTGATACATCTCAAACAGGTTGCCGTAGCGCTCGGCGATCGCAGCCTGGCCCAAACGCGCGATCGCATCGCGAAAGTCTAGATAGACAGCCAGCCCGGTCTCGCCCACGCCGCGCCCCTGGTCAATCATTTGCTTAGCGTTGCGCGAGGCCACGTCGCGCGGCACGAGATTGCCAAAGCGAGGATACTTACGCTCTAGGTAGTAATCGCGCTCTGCGTCGGGGATATTGTTCGGGTGACGACTATCGCTAGGATCTTTTGGCACCCAGACTCGGCCATCGTTGCGCAGGCTCTCGCTCATCAGCGTCAGCTTCGACTGATAGTCGCCCGAGACCGGAATGCAGGTAGGGTGAATCTGCGTATAGCAGGGGTTGGCGAAGTAGGCACCGCGCTTATAGCAGCGCCAGGCTGCGGTCACATTTGAGTTGCGCCCGTTGGTCGAGAGATAAAACACGTTGCCGTAGCCGCCCGTGCAGAGCAGCACCGCATCGCCGCTGTGGCGCTCTAGCTCACCAGTGACCAGGTTGCGCGTGATAATGCCGCGCGCGTGACCGTCCACGACCACCAGGTCTAGCATCTCTCGCCGTGAGAATAGCTCAATCTGGCCGGCTGCAGCCATGCGCATCATGGCGCTGTAGGCCCCTAGCAGCAGCTGCTGCCCAGTTTGACCGCGCGCATAGAACGTGCGGGATACCTGTGCCCCACCAAAGGAGCGATTGGCTAGCAGGCCGCCATACTCTCTAGCAAAAGGCACGCCCTGCGCTACGCAGTGATCGATAATCTGGCTGCTGATCTGGGCCAGGCGGTAAACGTTGGCCTCGCGCGAGCGGTAGTCGCCACCCTTAATGGTGTCGTAGAACAAGCGCCAAATCGTATCACCGTCGCCTGGATAGTTTTTTGTGGCGTTGATGCCGCCCTGAGCAGCAATGCTGTGCGCCCGACGCGGTGAATCTTGAATGCAAAAGCTCTTGACCCGATAGCCTAGCTCTGCTAGTGTTGCGGCTGCCGAAGCGCCGGCCAGGCCCGTGCCAACCACTAAAATCGTATGCTTGCGCTTGTTGTTCGGGTTGACCAGCCCACAGCGATCTTTGAAGCGATTCCATTTCTGCTGCAGCTCCCCGTCGGGCACTTTTGCCTTGAGTTCCATACGGTCTCTAACTCCCAATCAGGCCAAAGTAAATGGCTAACGGCAGCACCATAAAGCCCAGCGCGATCGCAACGGCGAACATTAGCGCTAGCGAATAGGCCACGGGCTTTAGTCCCTGACTCATTGCACCAATCGACTGCCAGGCGCTCCAGAGCCCGTGCCGCAGATGCAGGCCAAGCAGCACCAGGATGCCGGTATAGCCAAAGGCATAGAGCGGCTGATGAAATTTTTCAAACACCAGTCGAGCCAGATCGCGCCGATCTGAGCCGCCAACTGTGCTGCCAACCGTATAGTAGGTGCCAAACTTAAAGGTGCTCAGGTGCCAAACCAAAAAGCCCGCTAAGATGAGCCCGGTCCAAATCATGCTGCGCGAGCTGAGCGACTGCTGACTAGGTGCTCCGGCCGAGTGGTACTGGTCGTATCCTACCGGGCGGGCTTTGAGCTTACCGAGAAAAATCTGTATGCCTAAGACAGCATGAAAAACCACAGCCGTTAGCAGCACAAGCTCAATCCCCCAAATCAGCGGCCCCAAACGCTCAATCACGTAGCCGTACTGGTTGTAGGCAGCTGGGCTAAACAGCAGCACCAGATTGCCCAGCATGTGAATCAGCACGAAGCTAGCCAAGGCTAAACCGGTGACGCCGGTAATAATTTTTTTGCCAACTGGCGAACGATAGAAAGCAGCAATTCGGCCAGCCGCGATCGCAGCTGGGGCCACATCTGAGGTCATTTACCTGTTTAGAATGCACATAGCTTCATCCTAATGTGGCCGCTGCGAAACGCGGCGATTTTGCAACACTCTGCTAGAAATCAGGTTTCTAAACCGTCCTAGCCTTCTTCAATCTTGACTGACTTAATCTTGTCGCCTTTGCGAATCGCGTTGACGACGTCCATGTCTTCGGTTTTGCCAAATACCGTATGCACGCCGTCTAGGTGAGGCTGCGGACTGTGGCAGATGAAGAACTGACTGCCGCCAGTGTCTTTACCGGCATGGGCCATAGATAGGCTACCGGCTTCGTGCTTATTGGGGTTAATTTCGCATTTAATCTGGTAGCCAGGACCGCCGGTACCCGTGCCGTTTGGGCAGCCGCCCTGAATCATAAAGTTAGGGATAACGCGATGGAAATTAAGCCCATCGTAGAAGCCTTCTTTAGAAAGCTTGACAAAGTTCGCAACCGTGTTAGGCGCATCTTGCTCAAATAGATCGAGCGCAATGGTGCCCTTATCGGTTTCCATAATGGCTTTAGTCATGGCAATTCAGCTTTCGTAAGTGCCTACCCATTATCGGTTCTTTGGCAGCTTCTTTGTCGCCTTTTTCGCAGATGACGCTCGCGTACCCTTAAAGCGGTTGAGTCCTGCTTGAGCGGCTTCGATCACCGCGCTATTGACATCGCGCAGGGCCTGGCGCAGCAGCGGAATGGCCTTGATTGAGCCAGTTTGACCAAGGGCTCGTACGGCCGCTAGCCTGACCTCAGACTCAGGATCTTTGCTGAGCTTTCCCAACATTGGAATGGCCAGGACTGTCTCCTTTCGACTCTTGGCCGCCATTTCGCCTAGCGCGATCGCAGCCTGCCGGCGACGGTTCACATCGGCGCTTGATAAAGCGGCAGCGGCATCAGAGAGCGAATTGACCTGAGTGCTGACCGGGTCGCGACGCTGAGGCAGATCGATCTTAGCTGGCGCGACTGGCTCAGGCTCGGGGGGCGCTGCAGGCGCAGTCTCAGCGGGCGCAGTCGGCATTGCAGCTGGTGTATCGGCTGGCGTTTCTGGAACGGGCCTGGCTGACTGTGAGCTGTCGTTCGGGCTATCGATTGGGCTATCGTCCCAAGGATCGGGAATCAGCGGCATGGTGGTCTTAGCCATCACTGCGCTGGCAGAGAAATCTTCAACTGGCTCTGCTGAGGCTTCAGACAAATCCTCTGAGGACTCTGCTGGCGGTGCGATCGCGCCGGGACCAGTCACCGTCGCTGTAGCCGCCGGCGCGGCCCAATCGTTCGACGACACCGATGACGACGCAGGCGTAACCTTGTCGGCAGTGCTGGCTCCCTCAAGACTGGCCCCCTCAGTGGGCTCTCCTCCAATAGCGGCAATATCTTCTGTCCCAAAAACAGCCAGGCGGGCTTCATATTCGCCTTCTAGAGCGGCCAGCTTTTGCTCATATTCGTCCTGATATCGCTCTATCTTTTCAGCTAGACGCTCCTCGTAGCGAGCCTGCAGCCGCTGCCTTTCCTCACCAATTTTCTGCCTTTGGGTTTGCTCCGCTTTGCCCAAGTCGGCTCGAGTCTGAGCCAACAGGCTCTCCTGCCGCTGCAGACGAGACCGCATTAGAAAGTAGACAATGCCTGCCCCAATCAAAAGTCCAATAATTAGCGCTAAGCCCGGAGCCATCTCCTACGTCTCCTCAAATGACAGCAATGAAAGCCAGTAGCAGCCTGTGTGGATTATGCCTCAAGACGCCACCCACAGACCAAGCCAGTGAAAATTTATAGTCGTCCCCTTCATACTGCCTGAGCAGGAGCGGTATCCTCACCCTTCTATGATTTAGGACATGGATTAAAATAAAAGCTGTAAACTCTCTGCGAGTTTGCAAGATGCCGCCAAACAGCCTATTTAGACCTATCTTCAGATCTAGAGCGGCACGTTTGACGCCGTCCTTTTGGACAGAGTTGCGGCCCTATCTTTATCTCAGCGACGCGCCTATAAGAGGGCAGCACCTCATCCGTTAACTAAATTTACAAAAGCGTTTCGGAGGATTCGACTCTTTGGCTGATTTACTCAACGTCAATACCGCGTCAACCGAGTCTCGCAATGAAGGGGCGGGACTTACTGACCAAGAGGCCAAAGCGCTGGCGTTTACCATCGCTGAGGCAGCAGACGATCGCAAGGCAGCCGATATCAAAATCTTGAAAGTTAGCGAAGTTTCTTATCTAGCCGACTATTTTGTCGTTGTCACGGGCTTTTCTAATGTTCAAGTACGAGCCATTGCTCGCTCAGTTGAAAATGCTGTCTCTGAGCGGTGGCAGCGCAAGCCGATCAATACAGAAGGGACGGCAGAAGGCCGATGGGTGCTGCAAGACTACGGTGAGGTGATTGTGCATATCTTTCTACCTCGAGAGCGCGAATATTACGATTTAGAGGCGTTCTGGGGCCATGCAGAGGTCGTCGAATTTATCTCCAATCCGGTAGGCTCTGAGTTCAGAAACCCTCTACAATGAGCGGATAGATAGCGCAGACGCGGCGTAAATAGCTGCAATTTGTAGATAGCTGGTGCTCTATTTAGTTGGTGCTCTATTTAGTTTATGAAGACGACTGCTTCACGATGTCCAGTGCCTGCCGATCAGGTTCCCATTCGGGAATATGAGGAGATGCGGGAATCCTGGTTCTACAGCTGGGGGACACAGGAGACGCGCCGCTATCTAAGGCAGGTTTTTACGCTGTGGCTAGTGAGCTGGCTGGTAGCTGGCCCAGTCGCAGTTGTGAGCTTTCCACTGCCCAAACACTGGCTACAGTTTTTAATTAGCGCTGCGCTGGGCGGTTTGGTGCTGCCTAGCCTGGCGCTTTTGCAGCTCTACATTGGCTGGTCGCATGTGGGCAATCGCCTGCGTAATCAGGCAGTGCCCTATGAGGAATCTGGCTGGTATGACGGCCAGGTTTGGGTCAAGCCAGAGGATGTGTCTAATCGCGATCGCTTGATTGTGGACTACCAGATTGTGCCAATTCTCAAGCGGCTGCGTAAGACCTTTGCCGCAATGATTGGCCTTGTGCTATCAGGCGGCTTGCTGTGGCAATTTTTATGAGCGGTATTTGCACTGGCTGTTGGAGTATGACAGAGTCTTAGCCATGAGCAGATCGAGTCGAAATTCATCGGCTGAGCTACAAGTTCAGCTGCTACGGGAAGGGATTGTTGAGTCGGTGCATACGGTGCATGCCGTGGTTACCGATAGCCGAGGGCGGCTGCTGACGGTCGCCGGCAATGCAGATACGGCCAGCTTTATTCGCTCGGCGCTAAAGCCGTTTCAGGCGCTAGCGATCGCGGCCACGGGTACGCTAGAGAGCTTCAACCTAACGGATAAAGATTTAGCCATCATCTGCAGCTCGCATCAGGGCACAATGGCCCAAGTGCGCCAGGTTTTCAAAATTTTGTGGCGGGCCAATCTAGAAGCTACGGCGCTGCAGTGCCCGATCCCTGAGGGCAAAACCAGCCCGCTAGAGCATAACTGCTCGGGTAAGCATGCCGGCATGCTGGCCGCCTGTCAGCAGCGCGGCTGGGAGACCAGCACCTACTTACATCGCAATCATCCAATTCAGCAGCTGATACTCAAGCGGGTCTCAGCGCTGCTGGGCATGCCGGCCGACGAATTTATCTGCGCTCACGATGACTGTGGCGCACCGACCTACTTTATGCAGCTGCGACAGATGGCGACGCTGTTTGCCAAACTGGCCTCCGGCGAAAATCTGGAGATGGAGCGAATTGTGCGAGCGATGACCAGCCATCCGCTGATGATTTCAGGGCCTACCGGCTTTGATAGTCAGCTGATGCAGCTAACCGAAGGTGAGATTGTCAGCAAGTCTGGGGCCGAGGGCATCCAGTGCGTTGGGCGCGTAGGCGAAGGGCTAGGCCTAGCGATTAAAGCAGTGGATGGCTCACGCCGGGCGAAATACGCGGCTGCCTTGCATATTCTGCGGCAGCTGGGCTGGGTGACGCCAGCGATCGCGGATGCGCTAGCCGATACCTACCTCAACTTGAGTGAGTACAAGCGCTTAGACGTAGCCGGTGAGCTATCGCTGGTCTAGATTCGACCGTGAGCGGCGCAATTTTTTTTCTAGAACGGTTGTCACTTAGCTAACAAAGTTGCTATAGTAGCGAAGCAAGCAACGCGGGGTAGAGCAGTCTGGTAGCTCGTCGGGCTCATAACCCGAAGGTCGTTGGTTCAAATCCGGCCCCCGCCACCAGTTAAAGAAGCGTTTGGATTTAGGTCCAAGCGCTTTTTTACGTTTATGCCCCCAGCCTGTCGCGCCCAGCTGCCTAACCGACCTCGATTAGCCCAGCCGCGTCCCAACCTCTGGCACAATAGGCAATAGCCTTCAACGGAAATGAGTTATGACCCTTCAACCCTATCTCCAGCGCGCTTTTGATCAGGGGCGCGTGCTCAAGATTATCAGCGGTCTGACCAATTTTGAGACAGCTCACGTCCTTGCGATCGCAAAAGCAGCGCAGCAGGGTGGCGCTACCTTTATTGACATGGCTGCTGAGGCTAGCCTAGTGCAGCAGGTACGGCAGCAGGTCAGTCTGCCTATCTGCGTGTCAGCCGTCGAAGCCGAACAGTTTCTAGCACCGGTTGCTGCCGGGGCTGATCTGGTTGAAATTGGCAATTTTGACGCTTTCTACGCGCAGGGCCTGCGATTCGACGCGGAGGATGTGCTATCGCTGACCCAGCAGACTCGCGAACTGCTGCCCCATATTGCCCTATCCGTTACGGTGCCGCATATTCTAGCGCTAGATGAGCAGGTGCAGCTGGCTGAGGCGCTGGTTGCCGCTGGCGCAGATATTATTCAGACCGAGGGTGGCACCAGCAGCCAGCCCGCTCACGCCGGGACGCTGGGCCTAATTGAGAAAGCCGCACCAACGCTGGCTGCCGCGCATGCAATTTCTAACGCGATTCAGGTACCGGTGCTGTGCGCCTCGGGGCTATCAGCCGTGACGGTGCCGCTGGCGATCGCAGCCGGGGCAGCTGGCGTCGGCGTTGGCTCTGCGGTGAATAAGCTAAACGATGAAGTCGCTATGGTTGCAGCAGTTCGCGGGCTAGCAGAAGCCTTACAAACTGTGACTCGTTCGTCTATGACTGCGCCAGCGCCGCAATAGCCAGCATCCTAGCGTGAAGCGGCGCGCTGACTACAGCGCGCCGTTTTTTTCCAGCTCGTGCGAACGCCTCGTCGATAGCTGCAGACTGTGTAGAGTGGCCTCTCCCCCACTTGAGCTAGGCTTCGATTAAGCCAAACACGCAGCCTCAGCGCTACTTGCTGGCTTTGGCCTCTAAATTTTCAAGGCGGCTCTTGAGCTGTTGATTAATTTTTTTCACCTCGTCTAGCTCTTTGCGCAGCTCCTCTAAAGCTTTATCCGAGCCTAGCTTTTTCTGCACCTTTTGAATCGCTTCTTCTGCCCGGCGTCTGACCCGACCGTCGGGGCTTTGCTCAGACAGGCCGCGCAGCACCTGAATGGCGCCGGGCGTCTCCATCTGGCCAAGCGCCATCACGGTTGAGACTTGGGTCAAGAAGAAGGCTTCGCGGGCAAGCGTTTCTAGGCGCGCCAAAATTGTATCTAAGCTCGCTTTAGACTGCCCGGTCGAAATTGCACCCAGCGCTCGTATGGCCGCCAGCCGCAGCGCCTGCGGTACGCCTAGCTCCGTATAGGGCATCAGCAGCTCTAGCGCCGCTTCCGACGCTTTAAACTGGCTCAGACCGCCCACAGCGCCAGCTCGCACCATCTCGTTCCAGCCAGCGCGCTCCTTAAGAACGGTATCTAGCAGCTTCAGTGTTTTCTTTTCTTTGTCCTTACCGTTATCGAGCGGATGAGCGCCGACCTTGCCAAGCGATCGCGCAGCGGCGGATTCTACGTAATAGCTAGGGTCGCCCTTTTCTACGATAGACTTCAGCGCCTTGTAGCTCTGAGCCGTTTTAATCTCGGCCAGCGCCTCAACGACGGCCCGGCGCACTTTAGAATGCTTGTCTTTGAGCCCCTTAAGCAGCCCATCGACTGCCTGATCTAGCTGAATTTTTGCGAGCTGCTCGGCCACCTCAGCCCGCACACCCCAAAATGTATCCTGCTTCAGCGCTTGGGTTAGCGCCTCAACCACCTCCAGGCTGCCTTTTTTAGCCAGCGCCTCTGCCGCATACATGCGCGAAATCGGATCGGGGTCGTGCTTGAGCTGCGCCTTCAGCTCCTTAACGGGGTATTCCAGCGACACTGTCTTGAGAAAGTGGTTACCCACATCAAAGCTAATAAAATCCGGCTTTTGCTCTAGCGGAAAATACAGCGCCTGCTCTCGCTCATGCACGCGCACCGTCAAGGTTTTGGTGTCTGCCGGCTGACTGCTACCGGCTGGCGGCTCTCCCACATACCCAAACCCAATGGGAATCTTTAAATCAAACAGCCCTTCTTGCACCTGCGACTTGCCATCTTCTACCTGAGTCTGCGTTACGGTAAGCTTTGCTAGCTGGCTTTCAGCATCCCAGCTGTAGGCCACCTTATAGTCAGGATGACCACCGCGATTGACATACTGATCAAACAAAAAGCGCAGATTGCGGCCCGTAGCTTTATCAATGGCCCGCAGCAGATCGATGGTTTCGACCGTGCTGTGAGCATTGTCCTCTAGAAAGGTCTTAACAGTCTGGGTAAACAGCGCATCGCCCAGCTCAGCCCGAATCATGTGATAGACGCAGGAGCCCTTCTCATAAATGTGCCGGTCGTAAAGCTCAATCGGCTCGCGATAGATGTGAGTGACCAGCGGGCGGCGATAGCGGCTGGCGTCTTCTGAGAGATAGGCGCGAGCGTGGTTGAGATGATAGTAGGCAGCCTCATCCCAGCCGAGCGTATGCTCTAGCCAGAGCACCTCAGAGTAGGTGGCCATGCCTTCTTTTACCCAGGCGTGCGACCAGTGGTTAATGACAACTAGGTCGCCGAACCACTGATGGGCTAGCTCATGCGCCACCAGCGTCTCTGACGTAACGTTGTCAGCCGCAGCGCGCTCGTCCAGCAGGCAGCGGTCGGTCAGCAGCGTCGTGGTGGTATTTTCCATACCGCCAAAGATAAAGTCTACCGGGCAGACCTGATCGTAGTTAGAAAAAGGATAGGGATAGCCGAAAATCTGGCTGAAGCGCTCTAACATTTGGGGCGTTTTGCCCATCGTCAGTTTCGCCTGGGCCTTGCGACCCTTTTCGACATAGTAGGTGACGGGCTTGCCCTGCCATTCATCTTTAATCACATCAAACTCGCCCACAGCCAACGTCATCAGGTAGCTGGGATGCACCTGATCTAGCCGCCAGTGATAGACTTTGGCCTCACCGTCTTCTGTGGTAGAAACCAGCTCGCCGTTAGAAATTGCAAAAAATCGCTTGGGAACGCGCACCA
>JAAHIA010000158.1 GCA_010671975.1 Leptolyngbya sp. SIO4C1
CTCGCTGAAAGCGAAAACTTTCAGCGAGCTTACCAAATTTGACAATGTCCTGGCTGAGGTGACCAACTAAGTAGACCGCAAAAGTCAGCAGCGTAGCCAGCAGCGAGCTCGTAAAGACGCCAAATAGAATCGCCACGGCAATTAGCAGCACCATTTCAAGAAACATAAAGCCAATAGCAATGGTGAGGCTATCTAGCGGAAAGGAAATGCCTTTAAGGGTGAGTAAGCCCATAAAAATGCCCGAGAGGGCAATGATCAGCACGGCCATGACGGCACTGAGGCCCAGGTGCTTACCCAGGATGAATTCAAACCGGCTGATGGGTTTGGCAATCAATACCAGCACGGTCTTTTTCTCAATTTCTTTATTGATTAAGCCGGTGCCAACAAAGACAGCGACTACCAGCGCTAGCAGGTTAATAGCGGCCAGGCCAACATCGAGAATGATTTTGTTTTCGGTGCCGGCAGCCACTTCAGGAATGAGAACAATCGCCAGCACCATGAGAATAATAAATAGCCCTAGCAGATAGAGAATGCGATCGCGAATCACCTCTAAAAAAACATTTCGGGCAATGACAAAGACTCTAGCCAGATGCATCTTGATTTACGGTTGTGTCTGTGGTCGGATCGGCAGCTGGGCTAGCAAGCGGCACCTGCAGCGTCGGCTCACCTGAGCCACAGTCTACCCTAGCAATGTCATTGAGCTCCTGTCGGACCGTAGCCGACTGCCCCGGTGCGGGGTTAGTTTCCACGACGCGCGGTTGGCTCTGTGGCCTAATGGTGCAGACCCGCTCGAGGTAGTAACCATTCTCATAAGAGGTGGGTCCTAGCCACTGAGCTCGCAGCCGCAGCTGATAGCCATCGCCAGTCGCTTCCGGCAGAGGGGCTGTCAAGCGCCAAAATACGACTTCTTTTTGAGCACTCATATCGGCTTCGCGCGCTAGCGATTGGATGCCATCGTCAATATTCACCAGCCAGCGCTCAACCCGCGCCCAGGGCACGCCGTCTAGCTGCTGATTTAGCGCCAGTGCAGCATCCTCGAGCAGCGCCCTACCCTGCGGTGGCAGCTCCAACCGTTCCCCAAACTGCGAAACAAAGCTGCTCTGGCTAAAGTCGTCAGCCAGCAGGCTCGGGTAGTCGCCCACCCAGGTTTGCACGCGGAAGAAAAATAGAATCCAGCCGGTTAGCAGCAGATTGACTAGCAGCGTCAGTGCAACCCGCTGGCGATCTTTTTGAGGCGGTAGCACAAAGCCATCCCAGCGCTTGTTGACAAACTTAGGCAGCACCGCAATCAGCGTTGAAATCATCGGCCAGCTAGAGAGCGCCCATTCAAATCGCTCCTCTGTCCAAGGATTGAACAGAAAAGTGCAGAAAATAGCGCCGGTTATCCAAGGGCTGATGTTGACATCGAAGACGCGCACCGGATTTTTAGCCAGCGCCCACCAGACCGAAATGGTTAAAAACAGCCAGCTACCGGTGCTGAGAATATTCACCGTCAGTTCTTCAGCGCCGGTTATCTGCGCAATCACGGCCAGTAGCCAAGAAAACAGGCTCAGCAGCAGCAGCGTTTGCCAGGCAAAGTACTGCGTGGGGGTGATTAAAATCCGGACCTGGTTGACGGAGTCTCTAAAAATTTCCAGCATTAGCTCACCGTGACCAGATAGGTTCGCAAGATCAGCAGAATTAAAATGGCGCTAAAGCTCAGAGCGTTAGCCCGCAGGACGGTAGCAATAAAGTCAGACGAAGCCTTTTGCTGCACTGTTCGTCCCGTGCGCGCTCTGAGGTATTTTTCATCGCGCCCCACTTCTGATGACTGATCGGGAATAGTCCAAGTCCCGGATAGGCGCATCAGCAGCTCTAGCCCCTTAAGCTTAACCAGCAGCGTGGCAAAAAAAGCGCCCAGACCAACGATCAGGACAATCCAGCCCATTTGAGGCATCAGACTGTTGTTAAGGAAGCGATCAAACAGAATGTAGCTGACAATCTGCGCTCGCAGCCGCGCGTCAACGAGCGGCTCAGCGATTAAAAAGACAAACCAGCCCAGCACCACCGACAGCAGATTGATGACCGCCGCGTACTGCACGCTTTTTTGATAGCCTAGCCGCAGCCGCTGGCGCAGCACGCCTGCCTCTAGCGCAGTCGCGACCAGCAACAGTAAGATTTGAAAGATGATGGCTTTTAACGGAAAGACGGGTTCAAATTCGCCCATGAAACTGGCCGCTGACGCGGCTAGCTGAGAACATAGCGTATACGGTATACCCAAATCTGCGATCTAGCGCAAGCATTCGGTAAAAAAAGTTGAGGCGATAGACATGGTTAGAACCGGCATTGGCATCCGTACGGCGCAGCAGTCTGAGCGCCTGGTTGGGCAAATCCATGTCTACGACGGTGAGGGGAAAGGCAAGTCACAGGTGGCCCTAGGCGTGGTGCTGCGCTCGATCGGGCTCGGCATTCAGACTTTTATGGAAAGCCGAGTGCTGCTGCTGCGATTTTTGAAAGGTCCGGGCCGCACCTATGACGAAGACGCAGCTATTGAAGCGCTGCAGCGCGGCTTTCCGCATTTGATCGATCAGGTGCGCACGGGACGAGCCGAGTTTTTTGGACCCGAGGCAGTAACCCGCTTCGACAAGCAAGAGGCGCAGCGCGGCTGGGACGTGGCCAAAGGCGCGATCGCATCCGGGCTCTATTCAGTCGTCGTGCTCGATGAAATTAACCCTGTTTTAGATCTGGGGCTGCTGCTGGTCGAAGACGTGGTGCGCACGCTGAAGCAAAAGCCCAAGCATTTAGAAATTATTGCCACCGGTCGCAGCGCCCCGCCAGCGCTGATTGAGGTGGCCGACCTGCACTCAGAGATGAAGCCGCAGATTGCAGAGACCGACATCCCGGGGTTAGACGGCATCGAAATTTACACCGGCGATGGCAAAGGCAAATCGACTAGCGCATTGGGCAAGGCGCTGCAGGCAATTGGGCGCGGCATCAGCCAGGACAAATCGCACCGAGTGATGATTGTGCAGTGGCTCAAGGGCGGCAACGGCTATACCGAAGATGCGGCCATTGCCGCACTGCGCCAAAGCTACCCTAACCTGGTAGACCATCAGCGCTGCGGGCGCGATGCGATTGTCTGGCGCGGTCAGCAGCAGACGATTGACTACGTTGAGGCCGAACGCGGCTGGGAAATTGCCCGCACTGCGATCGCGTCTGGGCTATATAAAACCATCATTCTCGACGAGCTCAATCCGACGGTAGATCTAGAGCTGCTGCCCGAAGAGCCGATTATTCAGGCCCTGCTGCGCAAGCCCAAAGATACCGAGGTGATTATCACCGGGCGCTGTAAAAATCCGCCAGCCTACTTTCAGCTAGCCAGCGCCCATTCCGAAGTGTTTTGTCACAAGCACTATGCCGAGCGCGGCGTTGAGCTCAAGCGCGGCGTCGATTTTTAGCCTCATTCAACCCCGGCTCCCTCTCCCTCTACCCGCACTTGACTGTGATAGCTAGCAGGCTTATCGCCCACCGTAGCACCGCCCGTGATCATGCCCTGCAGACCCGGCTCGAAAAAGGTATAGGGAAAATGGATTGCTGGCCGACTTACCCGGTCAAGCCGCTGCTGCAGCTCAGGCGGAATTTCAAACTCAAGCGCGCCTAGGTTGTCTTCTAGCTGATGCAGCTTGGTCGCCCCCACCAGCACCGCCGCCACGCCAGGCCGATTCACTACCCAGTTAACGGCAACCTGCGCCATGGATCGCCCCAGCGCCTGAGCAACCTGCTCTAGCTCGGCGACAACTGCCCAGTTCTTCTCTGTAAATTTGTCAAAGGCTGGATTCCCGCTGTCTGCTACGGTCGACAGCCGACCGGAGCCGGCACCGCCATTCTGAGAAGGTTTATACTTGCCTGAGAGCAGTCCGCTGGCCAGCGGCGACCAGACCATGATGCTGGTGCCCAAATGCTTTGCCAGGGCCGTATATTCAAACTCGATGCTGCGCTCGGCTAGCGAATATTCCAGCTGCAGGGTGCTGATCGGCTCGAGGTGGCGCTCCTGCGCCAGCGTCTGAGCCTGTGCCGCATACCAGGCCGGCACGTCGGAGAGCCCCACGTAGCGCACCTTGCCCGAGCGCACCAGGGTGTCTAGCGTATGCATCACTTCTGCGGCTGGCGTTACCTGATCCCAGGTGTGCAGCAGGTAGAGATCGATGTAGTCAGTCCCCAGACGCTGCAGTGAGCCCTCCACCGCGCGAAGTATGTTCTTGCGACCGTTGCCGCCAGCGTTAGGATTGCCAGGCTCAGCGCTGTAGCTAAACTTGGTGGCAAGGACCACGCGATCGCGGCTTTTGGTCTCTCGAACAAATTGGCCCAGCATGCGTTCGCTGTTGCCGTTGGTGTAGAGATCGGCAGTATCAAAAAAGTTACCACCGGCGGCTAGATAGGTATCAAACAGCTGGCGGGCGCTGGCCTCATCCGCCCCCCAGCCCCAGTCATCGCCAAAGGTCATCGTGCCTAAAGCCAGCCGGCTGACCTTTAGCCCGGTATTGCCCAGCGTGTAGTAGTCCATTGCGTTTCTCCAGCGGCGCAGTGTTAACCGCTGGTATCTTAGCGCAGCTCAAACCGCCGGTAGATCGCCACAAACCCAGCATAGAGGGCATAGGCGACAAAGCCAGCGGCAACGACACCGAGCCCGATGCGACCATAGGGCTGATCCTCAAGCGTTGAGAGCGCGTGCTGCAGCCCGCCAGCCGGCTCAGAATGCGAGAGAACAGCCGCTTTCAGCAGACCTGCCCCAATCACGGTAAAGGCGACGCCGCGAGCCGTATAGCCAATCTGACCGAGCCAGGTCGCCAGCGTTTCCATATGCTCACGACAGCTGGCTCTAAACTCGCTAATATAGGCCTGCGATAGGCCCCCGTAGATATAGACCAGACCAATCCCAACGACGGTTAGACCTGCTAGCGCCAGCAGCCAGATACCCAGTGGCAGCTCCAATAGCTGAGCGGCGAGGTCTTCAATCGTATCATCCTGCTCGGGGCTGACCTCGCCAATGAACTCAGCCGACGCATAGACGATGCCGGCATAGCTCAGACCGCTGGTAGCATAGCCCAGCCGCTGCACCAGCCGCAGCGGTCGCTGTGAACTATCGTGTTCCGGATCGGCTAGGGCCTGCACAAATCGCCAAAAGGCATAGCCAGCAATGCCAACTGCCAGTATCGCCAGCAGCAGCAGCCCCAGCGGCTGCCGGGTCACTGCCAGCAGCACGCCCTCTGTTCCCAACAGCGGTACTGAAAATCCTAGTGCTTCTCCCAGGGCAAATAGCCCCACAATCAGATAGATGACTCCCTTAGAGGCATAGCCTAGCCGCATCCAATAGGTGACGCCTTTGAGCGCAGCCAACTGCTTCAGCCAGGTTTGAAGTCTGCTAAACGTTAATTTGCCAAACACTTTGGATAAGGCCATAGGCTTTAGCATATAAAGCCTACGGTCATTTTGTAAATCTGCATGTTAGGGCTCATAGGCGCTATCGGCGGTGAGCGTCTGTCCGCTTGGTTTAGTACGGAGAGTAGACGGCAGCCAGCCTGCGTCAACCTTTTCTAAGCTTTGCGTTCGAGCCGCTGCCGGCGTGCAACCATGGTAGGTAGTAGGGTCGCTGCGAGGATGAGACGATGCCTTTTGCTGCTCGGATGGCGCGCTTGGGAACTGAATCGGCGTTTGAATATTTGGCCCGGGCTAAGCAGCTAGAAGCGCAGGGCAGAGAGATTATTCACTTAGAAATTGGTCAGCCCGATTTTCCGACCGCGCCCCACATCTGCGAAGCGGCCTATCAGGCAATGCAGGCCGGCTATACCGGCTATGCTCCTGCTGCCGGGCTGCCCTCACTCAGAGCTGCGATCGCGCAGCATATCTCTAGCACGCGCGGCGTTAGCGTATCACCGGAGCAGGTGGTGGTGATGCCAGGTGCGAAACCAGTTATCTTTTTTACTATCCTGGCCCTAGTAGACAGCCAGGACGAGGTGATCTATCCCAATCCCGGCTTTCCCATCTATGAATCGGTCATTAACTTCGTAGGGGCTAAAGCCGTACCGCTGCCGCTGCTAGAATCGGTTAATTTTCGCTTTCAAATAGAAGACCTGCGCGCGATTGTCTCAGCGCGCACCAAGCTGCTAATCCTCAACTCGCCACAAAACCCTACCGGTGGTCTACTGACCCCAGCCGACCTAGAGGCCATTGCTCAGCTGGCTCAAACCTACGACTTCTATGTGCTCGCCGATGAAATTTATTCGCGCATTCTCTACGAACAGTCGCACAGCAGCATTCTGAGCCTACCAGGCATGCAGGCTCGCACTATTTTACTGGACGGCTTTTCCAAAACCTATGCAATGACCGGCTGGCGACTGGGCTATGCAGCTGCGCCGCTAGACATCTGCCAAAAGCTAGAGCAGCTGATGATCAACTCTAATTCCTGTACTTGCTCATTTACCCAAATGGCCGGGGTGACCGCACTCACTCAGTCACAGGCGATGGTCGCTCAAATGGTGCAGGCTTTTCAGGAGCGGCGCGATGCGATGGTGGCAGGGCTCAATCAGATTGATGGCATCAGCTGCCTCAAACCGACCGGCGCGTTCTATGTTTTTCCCAATGTTTCAAAGCTGCCGCTAGATGATCTAGCGCTAGCCGACTATCTGCTGCAGTCAGCTGGTGTGGCAACGCTGCCCGGCGCTACCTTCGGCACCTATGGCAAAGGCTACTTACGGCTGTCCTATGCTAACTCGCTGGAAAATATTAACGCTGCGATCGCGCGCATTCAGCAGGCCGTTCAAGCGCTGTAGCCGGCAGCTCAGTCAATCAAACAGGCGCAGCAAAACAGCGCCCCCAACAGTATGTGCATAAACCGTATACCAACTAAAAAATCACTGTAAATTTCTAGACTCAATCAAGTAAAAAATTCATGTGGAGAAAGGCCGAAAACGGATGCCTAGCATAAACTTTTGGCCCTGACGCTATCTTTTTAGATATGTACAAATTAATATGAATACAAGAAATCAGGAGCTACCGTAAGACTCAAGCATTGTCAGACGTCATTCCGCTAAACATTCGCTCTCTAAACAATTCTACGCAGCTTAGCGACGAAGTTTTTGCAGACGTCCTATGCAATCAGTCCTTAATGCCTATCTATGTCGATTTAAAGGGTTTCTCGCTTAAGTATCAGCCCTTATCAAGTCGACACGTTCAGTAACAAACACTTAAACAAACTTCAAGAGATTAAACATATGGCCGACTTAACAGTGGTAGGTAACCGTCAAACCGTTGATGGAGATCCAGGTCGAGCTGATGATACCATTAGCGTCGATGGTAAAAATAACACCGTCAATGCGGGTAGCGGTGATGACAAGATTCTACTGAATGGGAGAAACAATACCGTCGACGCTGGCAGCGGCAATGACATCGTGTTTTCTATAGGCAACCGCACTGAAATTGATGCGGGTGACGGCAATGACGTGGTGCTGGCAGCCGGTACTCGAGTGACTGTAGAAGGCGGCAACGGCGACGACCTTTTGTCTGTGATTGGTAACCGTAACATCGTAGATGGTGGCGCCAACAATGACGATATCATTGCTTTTGGCAATCGCAACATCTTAGAAGGCGGCTCAGGCGACGACTCAATTACTGTAACCGGCCGCGCTAATGTGGTCGACGGCGGCAGCGGCAACGATTTGATTGACGTGACCGGCACTCGGAACAATGTTCTAGGCGGTCGAGGGGATGACGAGATCTCCGTTACGGGCAGCCAAAACCATATCGACGCAGGCTCAGGCGACGACAGAGTTGTCATTTTAGCAGGCATTAATAATGTGGTTGAAGGCGGCAACGGCGATGATGAGCTAATTGGCAGCAATCGCCGAGATTTTCTTCTGGGTCAAGCAGACGACGATACTCTCTCTGGTATGGCTGGCAACGATATCATCAACGGCGGGGCTGGCAACGATGAGCTATCCGGCGGTGCCGGCAAAGATATCTTTGTCTTTGAGCGCGATGCTTTCAACTTTGAAGATATCATTCTTGACTTCGAGCAGGGCTGTGACAAGCTCGCTATCGAAGGATTCTCGCTCGGCTCCAATCCGGCTCAGAACAGCGACGGTAGCTATACCTTCCAGGAAGGTCGCAGCAACTTCCTGACTATTCGCTTTGCTAACAATGTGACGCTCACGGCAGACGACTTTATTGCCATCAGCGATGTGCCGGTCGCATAGCGGCGGTCTGCCTTTATCCAGATAAGCTCTCTTACTGAGAGACAGCCTAATCTTTGGCCTGCTTCAGATCTGAGGCAGGCTACTGCTTTTTATTAAATACAGCACTCACGCGATCTTTGAGATTGGCCATTAGTCCCTGTCCTACCAGCCGAGGCTTAGCCGCTAGCTCAATCGGCTCATCTTTAAACTCTTTTAGCCGATAGCCGTACTCCAGCTGCTCCTGATGCTTGCGCAGCACCGGATAGAGCCGAATCGCTCCCTGCAGCAGGTCGTCCTGACTGCTATAAATTGCCCGATTGATTTGGCTAGAGCGCTTCAGGGCTAGCGAACCAACCGGATACCACTGCTTTTTGCCCTGAATGCGAATATAGACTTCGTATTCGGGGGTGCCGTCTGAGCGCATCTGATCAAGCGCTTTGGCAGCTTTAGCGCGCTGCTTGGCCCCCTCAGAAACCTTGGGCTTTGCTTTGGGTTTACCAAATCCGGTTGGCATGTCTAAAAAATTAAAAGATTGATTTATAAAAGTTTACATCTTTTTAAGCCTAATCCGAAGCGAATGTCTAAAATAGCGAGGCTGCTAGCTGAGTGTTGGGCGTAGAGAGGATAGGTGATTGGGCAAGCTCTCTAAAACTTCTGAGGGGGACAATAATCAGTCGCTGGGGCCGCTGTACGCTGTGCTAGCCTACGGTGCTTGGGGACTGCTGCCAATCTATTGGAAGCTGTTTGGCCGCATTTCACCCGTTGAGGTACTGAGTCACCGAATGATCTGGTCGCTGGTATTTCTCAGCGGGCTGCTGATTTGGCAGCAGCGGCTGCTGGAGGTGAGACAGCTGCTGCGATCGCGTCGACGGGTAGGCCTGCTGCTGCTGACCGCGCTGCTGCTGAGCTTCAACTGGGGGCTCTATATCTACGGTGTGAATACCGATCGGGTGGTAGAAACCAGCCTGGGCTACTTTATTAACCCGCTGGTAAGCGTACTGCTGGGGTTTATCTGCCTGCGTGAGCGGCTGTACGGCGGGCAGGTGCTGGCGGTGGCGCTGGCGACTGCCGGCGTCGGCTACTTTGTCTGGCAGTTTGGCGCGGTGCCTTGGATTGCGCTGGGCCTAGCCTTCTCGTTTGCCTTTTACGGACTGCTGCGCAAAGTGGTGCAGGTCGCGCCAATGGTGGGCCTAGTGGTAGAAACGGCGCTGATTACGCCGGCGGTGCTGCTACTGATGCTCTACTGGGCGGCCATCGGGCAGGGGCATTTTGGCACGAACTGGTCGGTCACGCTGCTGTTTGTGGGGGCTGGCGTCATGACGTCGCTGCCGCTGCTGTGGTTTAACAATGCGGCCAAACGGCTACGGCTCTCAACGCTAGGCTTTTTTCAGTATTTAGCCCCGTCTATTCAGCTGCTGCTCGGCGTGCTGCTCTATCGAGAACCGTTTACGCTGACTCACGCAGTTACGTTTGGCCTAATTTGGATAGCGCTGGCCCTCTATTCAGTGACGTCATTTTTGACGCGACCCGGCCGCCGGTAAGCTAAGGCTGAGGCCGAACAGCCGCATTAGGAAACAGCGCTCTCACACTGTCTTGCCGCTGTTCTAACGTTTCGCTATCCGACCACCAGAGCGATTCATAAAAGAAGAAAGAGACGCCAGCAAAGCTGCGATCGCGTATCGCCTCAACCTGTTCTTGAATGCGCGCCATCGGCACCGGCCGTCCTCGCAGGCCGCTGAGCACCCCGATTGCAGTGGGAATATGCTGCTGTGCTGAGATCGCCGCTTCCTGATGCTAAGAAAATCCG
>JAAHIA010000159.1 GCA_010671975.1 Leptolyngbya sp. SIO4C1
TAGCCGAGGTGATTGAAGGTGTCTCATTCAAAGATGGTATTCGAGCTGAGGAGACTGATACTGATTTAGACCCGTTGCAGAAGGTCGCCTGATGATGCTAGATACACCACATTTGACAATAACTCTCACCAGTGAATGCTGTAGAAGGCGGTGCTCCACCGTTTCATGGGAAGGATGGCAGTAGTGGGTGAAGGTTAACCCTTTCCACCCGGTGCGATAGCTAGCGACTAGGGGTGTTTGTGGCAGCACTCGCGCCGCTTCCTCTTGGTTTGTAAAGTCAAGTGTGGAGGTTGCATGATGCATGATGGGCAGGTTGCATGATGCATGATGGGCTTTAACCCAGTCAAGATTTCACATCCCAAGCAGGATTAGGATAATTTTAGCAGAATTGGATGAGACGTCAGGTTGAGGCTGAGACTATCGTAGGTGTGTCCATAAGCACTGTTTCTCTCCTTCACCGACCGCTTATGCCAGATCAACCTACGCCAGAAATCGAGCTGCTACGCACAGCCTACGCGGCCTTCAACGCGCGTGATCTTGATGCCGCCCTCGCCCTTATGACTCCCGATGTGCATTGGCCGAGAGCATTCAAAGGGGGGATTGTCCGTGGTCCTGAAGCAGTCCGCGCTTACTGGACGGAGCAGTGGAGCGAGATTGATAGCCACGTTGAGCCGGTTGCCTTTCACCGAGAGAATGACGGGCAGATTTTGGTCGAGGTGCATCAGGTCGTGCGCGATCTGGCCGGAGCCGTGCTTGCCGATGAGTACGTTGGACACCGCTTCACTATTGAGCATGGCTTGATTCAAACCATGGAAGTCTGCCCACTGTCATAGATCCGCGATCGTACCTCGTCGTCAGTCGAACTCCTTGACGCTTATCTCGCTCAAACTGCCCCACACAGCAGGGGTAGCTTTTGCTGCGATCGCAACGACTAAAGTTAGAGGCAATGCGATATTTTCGAGTTGGTTAGAGCGCATTACAGGATGTGTCTATATTGGGCTGGGGTTAAATCTGCTCAGAAGCAAGTCCCAACCGACATAAAAATACTGCGTGCAACGGCCTCTATGGGACGACTACATCTCTTGATTGATTATTTTTCTTTACTGTCGTAGTCTACTTTCGCAGCTTCTACTAAATAGCCTGTTCTTTTAACCTATGTGGAACGCGCAGCGCGATCGCATCAACGACCGAGTTCACAAATATCAGCTACGGGCATCTGGGCAGCCGCTGAGCTATGCAGCGGTCGTTGACCTCTGGCAGCAGGCCGACTTTCAGCGATTCTTTACCGAGCTGCTAGCCGATGCTCCCTTTGCGGCCTATTTTTGGGAGACGCCGCCGGTAACGACAGCGACGCGCGCTCAGCCGTTTGAATGTGTGCTGACTGAGAGCGAACAGCTAGCTAAGATCGCGCCCGACCCTAGCGACTTTAGCGAGCATTTTCGAGCAGCTGCAGGCGCGATCGCAACGTTTGAAAGTCTGGGTAAAGACGCGCTGCTGGTGACTCCTTGCCCGCAGGGGTCTGGTAAAGGCTATGCGCACCTGGGGGCCTTTATGCGCAGCGACGCTGCCGCTCAGCAGGCTGCGCTGTGGCAGGCGGTCAGTCAAGCGGTGCAAAGTCAGCTCAATCAGCGGCCTCTCTGGCTGAGCACATCGGGCTTAGGCGTCTCTTGGCTGCACGTGCGGCTTGATTCGCGACCCAAGTATTATAGCTATCGCCCCTATCGCGATCGCAGTGCATAAGTCTCACTATCAGCTGTAAAGCCTTACAGGGGCTGCTTCTCATCTAAGCAGTTTCATAGTCTTCAACGCTGCAATATTCACGCTTTTTACCGGTGAATGCCTGAAACAGCTGACGGTGACGCTGTAGGCCATATTCATCGCTGCGAGTGTCATACGCCTTGACCCAATCGATTAAGTTGTTTAGCATAGCCTGCTGCGCGTCTGGCGAGACAAACTTTTCAGGCTCCCATGGCCGCTGACGACAGTGCGAGACACAGGCATCCACACCTGGATTCAAAAATCGCAGCTCATCGCAGTGAGGCAGCGCCGCCTCAATCAGATCGCTATAGCAGCCTTCAATAATCCACTGCTCATTCTGATTGAGAAATTCCTTTAATAGAGCTTTGCTTTCTGCCAGCGGTTTTCTTTCTATGCCTTCATTCCAAGCAATTTCATCGAGCGACAAGCGAGCGATTGGCTGCTCACCAATGAGGCGCTTTGCCATCGTACTTTTACCTGCGCCTGCATTGCCGAGTAAGACTATTTTCATCACAGCTCCTTGGTCATAAAGACGCTATTGGGATCTTCTTGATAGCCAGCGAACGGTGCGCAGCATTCGAACCCAAATTTGGCGTATAGCCTGCGAGCTGGCTCAAAAAAGGGCATCGATCCTGTTTCTAAACTCAACCGCTGGTAGCCTCGGCGCTTGGCTTCTGCGATCATGTGCGCTAGCAGCCTCGAAGCCACGCCTCTTTGCCGATATGCAGCAGCGGTTCGCATCGATTTGACTTCAGCATGATGCGCGTTTAGCGCTTTAATTGCGCCACAGCCAGCCAGCGCCCGATTGTCCCAGACGGTCCAAAAGGTTATCTCCGGTTTGCGCAGATCGGCTAAATCAAGCGCGTGCTTGCTCTCCGGCGGCGAGACAGCTTGCATGTCTTGGATATGCGCGGCAAGAAAGTCGGCAATCTCGGTGCCTAGCAAATCATCAACGATGATTCTCATGTTAGTCATCAGCCTACCGCAGTTTCCTTATTTATTATGGTGAGTATGACTAGCCAAGACTCAAAAAACTGTCTAGAAGAACAAGCGATGAAAACAAGCTTTTATCGAAAATTCTGGCTTGTAGTGATTCCTGTTTTTCTGCTCGCAGCCTGTTCTAGGCAAAGCGATCGCATTAGCCCGCCAGCGAGTGCTGACCTGCCGAAGACGGCTTCATCCACGGTTGGTCAAGGTGGCAGGGCCGATGCAGACGTCGCTAAGGCGGTTGAAAGTGTTTATACGTCCTTGGAGATTGACGATTGCGCAGTCTTGGAAACTGAGGAAGAAAGCAGCGGTCAAGCCTGGCGCTGTGAAGGCTACCAAGATATTCCTCTCTACGTTACTGAAAGCGATGCGCGTTTCGATGTAGACGCCGGCATACCCAATGCGGAGTGGACAACCTCAGGTCGTCCGTTTAATTCCATCGGTGATACCGTCGAGTGGCGTGTTCATGATGGCGAGCCAGTGGCCGCAATCTTACGGTTCAACTTTGAAACGGGGGGAAGCCCCAATACACGGTCGTCGGAGCTCGCTGTTTTCTCAATCGGTCGGGAGCGTTCACCAGGATGCTTGGTTGACTGGGTAACAGCCGATGCGCAACCCAGTCAGAATGTAGCCGCCCGCCAACTCGCCGATCAGCAAGCTGAAGGCTTCGACTGTGCTTCTGATCGATCGCCGGACCGTTCTCAAGCCGCCGCTGAGCTTCAGCTACCGAACTCTGTGATGGGTACGTTTGACCGAACGCAAGCAGCCTGCGCAGAGACTACAACAACCTCAAGGCTAACCATTTTGCAGGATAGGCTTGATTTTTACTATGGCTATGCCACTGTGGATAGGGTCGTATTCCGAGCAGGCGGGTACGACATCGATGCAATCCTCTTCCAGCTGGAGGGCCAAGTGGAGGTCCGTCCCGAAGCGGTCGAGTACCGGCTGGAGCCAAACACCCAAGGTGACGGTATTCGATTGGGGGCCAGCTACTTTTCTGAGGACAGATTGTCCTTGGTCCGCTGCGATGAATCATAGATAGCGACTGCCTCGAAGATGGCGGGGCTACAGACCCAAAGTACATAGCGTCCGTCATGCAAAAAGCCCGATGTTAAAGCACCAGCAGTGAAGCCAGCGCCGGCAAGCAGGTCTTTAGCGCTCCGGCTAGCGTACTCACTTCCGATACGGTACTGGTGAGTCCCTTCAGGGCATTTACGGCCATTGAGCAGAGCTTGGTAATCCGCTGCTCGGGGGGCTTTTTGCCTTCCTCAGCGATGGTTTCTACTGCTTCTAGCGCTTCTTTTTTCTGGTCTTCTGACAGGGCCGCATCGTGGGTAATTGCGCCCTGCAGCGTGGTCAAAAGCTCTGCTAGCTGATCTGAATCGCGGGTCTCGGCTGCGCGCAGCTGCTGAATCGTCTGGGTGACCTGGCCGCTGAGCTGCTCAATCACGCTGACGCTAGAGCCGACTACATCGCCTGCAATATTCACTTTGCCGCCAACGTTGCCGCCTGCCACATCGCCGCTGACGCTGCCGCCAATGCGGATGCTCTGGTCTTTGTTTTCCATGATGTCTCCTGCTTTTTCGATTAAGTAAACGCGGTTGCCTTCGCCTTGAATCACCACCTGCTCTGACTGATTGCCCATGCGATCAACCAGCCCTTGCATAAACTGATTTTGCGAGGCATAAAATTCTTTGAACAGCTGGCTGACGCGGTCGATTTCGGCCTCTTTGGCCTGCAGGGTGAGCTGATAGCCGGCTTCGAGGGTTTTGACGGCTTCTTGGTAGTGCTGGTTGAGCGTTTGGTGGACTTCGGCTTTATCGACATCGGGGGCAACTTCAATGGCGGCCACCGCGCCGCCGTTAGACTGGTGCTGAATATTTTGCACCGAGAGCAGCTGCGGGTTGTGGTAGCTGAGCGCAGTCTGGGTTAGGGCAAAGGCAAGCGCATCGGGGTTGACGGGAGTCTGAAATAGCAGGCTGATATTTTTCTGCAATTCGGTCATCCAGCGCTCAAACTCACCCGGGGCGAAGCTGCCACTGCTGGGCTGCGGTTCGAGAAAGTGACCCTGAGGGCTGCGCTTGAGATAGACGCGCTGGCAGCGAACGCTTCTGAGGCTGGTGCGGCTGTTGATGTTCCAGTCTTGGATGCAGGCGTCAGTCAGCTGTGCGCCCGTGAGGTCGGCTTCAATCAGCTGCGTTTTGACTAGAATGGCCCCGGTTAAGTCGGCCTCGCACAGGTCGGCCCCGCTGAGGTTGGCTTCTGTGAAGTCGATGCCCTGCAGCTGCGCGCCGCGCAAATAGGCACCCTGCAGGTTGAGGCCACTGAAGTCGCTGTCGAGCGCTTTGCCCTGGCTGAGCAAGAACTGCACCTGAGGATGATCGAGGTCAAGGTAGCGATTGTCTGTATTGGCGCGCTCTAGCCGGGTTGCGCCCTGAAAGCAGGTGCGATAGAGCGATCGCACCCTCAAGTCGGTATTGCCTAGCTCTGCGCCGGCCAAATTGACCTGACTCAGGTCGAGGTTATGGAAAGACGTGCCGCCTAGCGATCCGAAGGCCAGCGCCCAGGAGCGCCAAACGGTCGGGAAGGTCCAAGGAATGCGATGCCGACAGTTGGACCACCAGCCGCCTAAAATCAAAGCTAGGCCAAAGCTGAGGCTGATAAGTCTGGCGACGGTACGGAGGCGCAGCGAAGGGGCCGCTGCCTGCAGCGTTGGATCTGGCTGCAGTGCGATGTGGGCTCCCAGCAGCAGGCAGAGCACCATCAGCGATAGACCGATGCTCAGCAGCCAGCGGCTGTGTTTAAATAAGATTTGTACCGCCGCGATCGCAAACCGAATCAGGCAAAAGGACAGCACGCTAATCGTCCAGCAGACCAGCAGCGTGATTGCAGTCGAAATGTAAAAGGGTCCCGGCGGAGCCGCAACCAGGCCGACTTGAATAAACAGGCCGTGCAGCGCAATTGACAGCGTCAGCCCGATGCCAAAAACAATAAAGCTCATGCCCAGGTTTTGATAGATTGCTGACACTAGCCAGGCAATCACGACTAGGCTCATCAGCAGCGATTCAACCCAGGTTTCGCCACTGCTGCTGGGGCTGATGGCAACGCCGCGACTGAGCTTAGCAATGCCGCTGCTGATTTCTAGCACAGCGGTGGTCATCAGCAGGCTGAGCAGCAGGCTAGCAAATAGGCACAGCGCTCCCACTAGCAGCGTCAGACCAAGTTTGTGCAGGCGCGGCTGACCGGCAATCGCATGGGTCAGGTCGGGCGGCAGCGAGGCTTGCTCAAACCGTCGACCGCGAATGTCTTTAGCTGCCGAGGAAGATGCTTGCCTGTGCCTGGACTGTTCCATGCTGACGTACAAACTTGAGTGAAAGAAATGTTAACACTGCGGATATTACATTTGCTGTCCGTGAGCTAGAAAGCCCAGAAAATTGATTCTACTATTTAGGCATTCAATCGGGCCGAATCGTCAGCTTGCGAGCCTCGATGTTCGACCTTTCTGAAATTAGAACAAGGCAGCTTGAATCTCTTACTTATCCTCAGTTTAGCTTTGTCGTACTGTGATAGGCAGGGATAGCATCTATGGACTGGTTTCAAGCATCTCATCAATCAGGAGCTATATGGCACCCCCAGGGAAGGCTCGCCAAAGGGCGCTGGGGGCGCTGGTTTCGTGTGGCTACAACTGGCGTCAGCGAAGCATTGGAAGACCCGGCGCTGGCGTTAGAAGATCTCGATAAAGTTATTTCGCTAGTAGAAGAACGACAGTCTACTAAACCACCCGCTGGCGTTAGCGTGGCCGGCGATACGGCTGAATTTCTGCCGCTGTCTTTTCTAGATCAAGGGGCTCAGGAGAGCCGCGCCGTCTGCCGCATTGCTCGCTATTTTCCGCTGTCTACGCTGCGGCAGGAGGTGATTGAAGAGATGCAGCGCTCGCCGCTGTTTGGTGGACCCGGCAGTCGCGATCGGTCGGCTAGTAGAGCTAACGACAATCTTAATACAGAGTCAGCCCTGCAGGATATCTTTGGTATTCCAGAGCAGCTGATGCCAGAGATTTTTCAGCGAGATCTCTCGCCGTTTGAGCGACTGCAAAATTTGTTTCCTGAGCAGTTTGGCCAAGACTATGTGGCTGAAGTCAGCCGCATTCTTAAAAATTTGCAAGATCCGCGCCGCATCCCCGACTGGCATCAGCTGCCGTCGCTCTCAGTGGAGCAGCTCAAACGCCGCTTAGATATTGGTGAAATTGTTGGTGCAAAGATCTTTGGGTCTGCGCCAACGCCGCTAGAAAAGCTTAAGAGCATTACTGAAAATCAGCTAGCCAAGCTCAATCCGCTGCCGATTGGCACTGGCTTTCTAGTCGGTGGCAATCACCTGATGACCTGCAACCACGTGATTTCTGACCCAGCTGAGGCAGAACAGTGCGTGGCGCAGTTCAACTATGTCGATGATGTGCAGGGCTACACGCAGTCGGTGGTTGAGTATGAGTTTGACCCAGCGGTGCTATTCGTCACTGAGCCCACGCTTGACTATACGCTAGTGCAGCTCAAATCTGGCATGTTTACCCGCCAGGCAGGCTACCAGTTTGGCTGGATACAGCTGGTTGAGCGCGACGATGCGATCGCGCCGGGGCTCAAAGTTATTTCTCTGCCTTCAGAGACCAATCTAGCGCCTGAGCTGCCAGCGGCAGAAATTTTGCAAAAGCTGGGTGTTGAGGGGCTAGCCACCGAGGCTGAGTTTCAGGCAGCCTACCCGGGCTGTACGCTGGCAGTTAAAGCCTTGCAATGGAAACACCGCGACCAGCTGGCTCTCGTCGCGCGGCATCCCGAGCGGCTGCCGCACGATCTGCTCGATAGGCTGAGCACCGGCCTGCCTGAGGCAATCGGCAAAAAATTACTCAGCGCCTCTGCCGGTGACTTTGTCATCAGCATTCAGCATCCCAAGGGGCAGCAAAAACAGATTAGCCTCAACGATCGCAACCAGATCAAAGACGACGGGCTCTACAAAAACTTTCTGCGCTACAGCGCTCCGGCCAACTATGGGTCTTCGGGCAGCCCAGTCTTTAATAAGTATTGGCAGCTGGTGGCGCTGCATCACGCTGCGATCGCGGCGCCGGTAGATGACAGCAATAGTCATAAGCAAGATACTCGTCACAGTCAGCCTCAGATCCTGGCGCATCAGGGCGTGCGAATTGACAGCATTCTGGCTGACCTCAAGCAAAAGAGCCTGACATTTTCTAAGCTGCAGAGCTTTATTCAAGACTTTGTGGTGACAGCAGAGGCGCTGAACTATCCGCCGCTATCGAGCGGGGCGCTGTTTAATGGCATCGACAGCGTTGTCAACACCGATGGACAGCTGGCCTTTGTGTCAGCCGATGCCGCTGGTACGCTGCGCGGCTGGAGCTGGCAGGGCGTGCCGCTGTGGCAGACGCGACAGAGCTTTCAAGAGCCGCTGAACAATGTGCAAATCGATCAGATTAACCTCAGCCCGACCGCTGTTGCGCCCCTGGTCACCCAGGGCATTGCCGAAACCAACAGCCATCGCTTTCGCTTCATCACAGCCTGGAGCCTGACGGGCGAGGTGATTGATACGGTGCGGGTAAACCTCTCAGAGTCGCTGTGGATCAGCCCAGACGGCCAGCACGTGGTCAAAACTCAGCGTACAGACACCGGGCAAACCCAGGTGGAAGTGCAAACGCTAGCAGGCGATACGCTGCTGATTCACTCAGGCGACTTTACGGTGACGGCCATCGCCATGGATATGTTCAAGCGCTGGTTTGCCCTGGCCCAGACCACAGGTGACAAGCAGGTGCAGGTGCAGCTGTTTCGGCTGGGGCAGCAGTCGTCGCTGGCGAGTAAGAAGCTGCTAGGTGGCACGCTGCTGACCTGGCAAGGGACCGGTCAGCCCATCAAAACGCTGCAGTTTTCGCATCTAGAAACCTCGGTAGAGCGGCTGGCGGCAGCTAGCTTAGATGGAACGCTGCGCATCTGGCAGCTCAGCCAAGATCCGACTCAGCCCAAGCACACCTTTACGATTCCGAAAGCCTCACCCAAGAGCGGCTTTGCCGCGCTGTGCTTTGATGCGACCGCAGATCGACTGGCAACCGTGGCTGAAGGTGAAGCAGCGGTCAAAATTTGGGCGTTAGATGGCACGCTGCAGCTTACCCTAGCGCATGCTTTCCCTGTTAGTCAGGTTGACTTTAGCACGGACGGTCAGCGCCTGCTTTCGACCGACGAAGAGGGCACCGTGCGGCTTTGGAATGCGCAGGGACAGACGGTTGAGGAGCTGCCGCAGGCGGGTCGCTGGCTGCAGAGCAATCCAGAGGCGACGGCTGCCCGCAGCCAGGCCAGTCAGCCTAAGCTAACAGTGCCTGAGGCGCTGACGATTGAAGCCTGGGTGAAGCCCCAGACCGGCCAGGGGGGCACGCTGCTGAGCAATCATAGCCGCATTGGGGGCTCAGCCCACGGCTGTGAGTTTCGTTTAGAGCAGGTTGGCAGCCAGTTAGAAATGAGCTTTACGCGCAACGGTGAGCAGCGGCGAACCCGTCTGGCAGCCGCGAGCTACGAACCGGCCGCTGGCCTACCCTGGAACCGGTTTAGCCACGTAGCGGTGACGGTGCAGCCAACCGCAGTTAAGTTCTATCTCAACGGTACGCTGGTCAGCACGCAGCCCGGGCTGGCCTCGTTGCCGGCGCCGCGCGCTGACTTAGGCACTCAGCTGCCGGTTTTGATTGGCGCTACCTGGGTTAGGGCAACGGCAACGCCCCACTTAGACCGAGTCTTTGCTGGCATCATTTCAGAGCTGCGGGTTTGGCAGACCGCGCGCACGCAGGCGCAAATTAAGGCGCATCGCGACTGCCGCGTTGAGCCGAGCGATCAGCTGATTGGCTACTGGCGGTTCGAGGCTGGCGAAGGCACCCAGGTACACAATCTCGCAGAGGCTTCGCCGGCACTGGGGGCCGGGGCCGGCATTCAGTGGGTGCGCTCGGCCCTGCCGCTGCCCTGCGGCCTGGCGCTGACGGGGCGAGCTGAAATTGACTGCGGCACCAGCCCTAGCTTTGACCTCGCGCAGGCTGTGACGGTAGAAGCCTGGGTGAAGCATCGCTTTGGCAACGGGCTGATTGTTAGTCGCGGAGATCGCGATCGCGGCTATAGCCTAGCCTGGCGACAGGGCAAGCTGCGAGTTACCCTGAAAAATCCGGAGCTGTCCGATCCTATCGTCGAAGTTGAAACGAAAGCCA
>JAAHIA010000016.1 GCA_010671975.1 Leptolyngbya sp. SIO4C1
TTTCGTCATAGAGTTCGCACTTGTCTATCTTGGACAGATCTGATTTTAACTATTTCAGAAAACTCAAAAAAAGATATTATTGAGTATTTTCAGATACCACCAGAGCGCATCAAGGTTGTCTCAGCTGCAACACATCTTGGCAAAGATACTTTGAGGCAAAAAGAAGTCAAAAAAATCATTGCCTCAATAGACTATGGTTTTTCAAAACCATATATCTTATTTGTAGGAAATATAGAACCTAGAAAAAATATTGTTACTTTAATTCAAGCATTTAATCATCTGAAGAAAACCTATCAGGTTCCTCATCAGCTAGTCCTTGTGGGACAAAAGAGTTGGAAATGTAAGCCCATCTTTGCAGCTATAGACGAATCGCCTTGGGCTCAAGAAATTCATCATTTAGATTATCTGTCAAATGAGCAACTGGCTGTTTTCTACGAGAAAGCTAGCGTACTGGCTTATCCATCATATTACGAAGGCTTTGGCTTACCTGTATTAGAGTCAATGATATTTGAGACGCCAGTTGTGACTTCTAACACTTCCTCTCTACCAGAAGTTGCAGGAGAAGCAGCTTTACTGATCAATCCCAATGATTTTGAGGAATTAGCGGAAGCTATCTTAAAAGTTCTCACCGAGGACGGCTTGCGTCAATGCCTGATTAAAAAGGGTAAAGACCAGGCTCAAAAATTTTCATGGCAAGCAACAGCGCGTAAGACTCTTGCTGCCTATCACTCTATTATGGATTGAATTGATCAGCGCAATATCATAACTGTGCAATAAGATGCTAGCTCATCGCTTTGTTGAGCAAAAATTTTGAGTAGTTTATCAGCAGGTAGGTAAGGGGCCTAATTACTTCCATGAGGCAGCCACTGCTATCTCATCACTTTATGAAGCTGTCTCTAAGGCTGGGGTTATCAGGTAGCATCTATCAGCTGAGTGGGGCATCCTATTCCTATCAAATATACTTAATAGGTATTTTTTCGTGACTAAAAAAGCTTTGATTACGGGTCTAACCGGCCAAGATGGCTCATACTTAGCTGAATTATTGCTTGAAAAGGGATATCAGGTTTACGGCCTCGTCCGACGATCTAGTTCTAGCAGCTTTGGCCGCATCAATCACTTCGCTGACAAGATCAACGTCATTTCAGGCGATCTGCTCGATCAGTTTTCGCTAATGGATGCGATTTCAGAATCACAGCCGGATGAGATTTACAATTTAGCCTCTCAGAGCTACGTGCCGCTGTCTTGGACGCAGCCGGCACTGACGGCAGAATATACCGCAATCGGTGTCTCGCGACTGCTAGAGGCGATTCGGCGCTGCAAGGCTGACGCCAAGTTTTACCAGGCTTCGAGCAGTGAGGTGTTTGGTCAGCCGGATGAATCGCCCCAAACTGAGCGAACAGCATTTCGTCCGCGTAACCCCTACGGCGTCGCTAAAGCCTATGCTCACTGGATGACGGTCAACTATCGTCAGCAGTATGATCTCTATGCTGGCTGCGGCATTACCTACACGCATGAGTCGCCCCGACGCGGGGCTGAGTTCGTTTTTCGCAAAATCACGCGCGGTGCGGTGATGATTAAGCTGGGGCTACAGCAGGAGCTGAAGCTGGGCAACCTCGATGCGCGTCGCGACTGGTGCCATGCTAAAGACGCCGTGCGGGCAATGTGGATGATGATGCAGGCAGAGCAGCCCGATGACTATCTGATTGCCAGCGGCGAAGCTCATTCGGTGCGCGAGCTGGTGCAGTGCGCCTTTAACTGCGTAGGGCTGAACTGGGAAGACTATGTCTCAATAGACCCTGCTTTCTATCGACCAGATGAGGCGGTCCAGCTAGTTGGCTCAGTCGAAAAGATTAAGCAGCAGCTTGGGTGGGAGCCGCTCTATTCATTTGAGCGGCTAGTTGAGTCTATGGTGGAACATGACCTCAAGCAGCTGACGACAGATAATTCATAGCTAATTCAGCACAGGTGGCTGCCTCTACTAGAGCTGGCTAGCGCGCAATCACTAGCACAACGCCGCAGACAATCAGGCCCATACCGATACCCTGCGTCAGTGAAATAGCTTCTTTGAGATAAAAGAAGCCGTAGAGAATGGAGAAAATGTAGATTAGCGCGGCACAGGGCGCGGCGACGCTAATGTTGACGCGCGTTAGCAAGAGGATGTAGGCCAGCGCTGCCAGCGCGTAGGCCACAATGCCAGCCAGCAGCTCCGGTATCAGAACGATATTAAAGATATGGCTGAACAGGTTATCAAAAGTGACTTTACCGAGCTTTAGCGCTCCCAGCTTGAGCAGCAGCTGTCCCAGCGATCCCGAAACAACAGAGAGTAGAAGCAAACTCAGCTCTTGAGGCGTCATGCCAAATCTTCCTTGTGATGTCCTTTAAAGGATTTGACCAGTTTATTGATAAAGAAGTTTCAGCTTGCTGACTCAGCTTTAGTCATGTCTTTGGCTACGTCATAGAGCACGATGAGATGCCCATCGAAATCATAAAAGCCCTGCTCCGTAAAGGTTAGGTCTGGTGGTGCAGTAAACTGGGTAGGCGCGATCGCACTCAGCCCCAGCACCTGCACCTGTGATATCAGCTCGGCCACATCCGCCACCTGAATCACGGTAGCAATCCGATGCGGTACGGGATTTGACGGTAGCTCAATGCCCTTGACTTCAGTGAGCGCCAGGGCTCGCAGCTCGTGCTCGGTGCTAAGAGCGGCAAACCGCAGCTGAGCTGACGGCGGCAGCTGAAACACCTGATAGAGATAAGAGTCGGGTGAGGCTATCCCCACATAGTCCAGCCGAAAGCCTAGCGTTGCCTGATACAGCCGCAAAGACTGGTCTAGATCAGCCACTAGCAGACAGGGGCGTTTAAGGTGCAAGCCTAGTTTGGGTGAGGAATCCATCAGCAGATCAGCAGATTAGCGCTATGATTTCGGTCGTCTATCCGTCATGCTAGAGCTATCTGTCTTCTCGCGTGGCATTCGTCATTTTTATCTCAATGAATTCACAGCGTTCAGAGCTATCCGCTCAGCTCAGCAGCTCATCGTTGAAAGATCGCGTACTGGCCCTGGTCGAGCTGCAAAAAGAGACGCTGCCAGCGGAGGTCGCCTTTCCGCTGATTAAACAAGCGATCGCAGACGAGAACGTGCAGGTGCGCGGCATGGCTGTCTTTGCGCTGGGCATTAAGCAAACGCCCGAAAATTTTGCCATTCTGACCCAAATCTTGGAAACGGACGCTGACTACAATATCCGAGCGATGGCAGCCGGGGCGCTGGGCTATCTAGAAGATGCGCGGGCGCTGACGCCGCTGCAGCGGGCCTTCTATGAAGATACTAGCTGGCTGGTGCAGTTTAGCGCTGCGATCGCGCTAGGCAATATCAAAGCGCCGCAGGCCGAAGCGGTCCTGCTAAAAGCCCTTCATAGTGAGCAGACGCTGCTCCAGCAGGGCGCGGTGATGGCGCTGGGCGAAATTGGTGCCGTTGATGCTGTGGAGCAGATGGTGGCCTTAGTCGACGCTGACGATTGGCTGCTGCGACAGCGGCTCGCCGAAGCGCTGGGTAAGCTGCCCTGCGATAAAAGTCAGTCGGCGCTGCGCTATCTCCGTAGAGATGCTCACCCGCAGGTGGCAGAGGCCGCGACTTTGGCCCTGGCTAATCTGAGTCAATAGTCTTGAGTCAATAAGTATTGCAGACCATAACAAAACGCCCTGAACCGACCTTTGGCGCCATCAGGAAGCGTACCCTGAATAGAGGAAGCTCTATCTAGAACCTACCCTATGGATGTCAAAGCCGCCGTTGCCTTTGCAGCTGGTAAACCCCTCAGCATTGAAACCGTACAGCTTGAAGGCCCAAAAGCCGGCGAAGTTTTAGTCGAAATTAAAGCCACCGGCATCTGCCATACCGATGCGTATACGCTCTCCGGCAAAGATCCAGAGGGCCTGTTTCCAGCCATTTTGGGTCACGAAGGCGCGGGCGTGGTGGTCGAAGTCGGGCCTGAGGTAAAAAGTATCAGGCCGGGCGACCATGTGATTCCGCTCTATACGCCCGAATGTCGCGGCTGCAAGTTCTGCCTCAGTCAAAAAACCAATCTCTGCCAGGCCATTCGAGCCACACAGGGAAAGGGCGTCATGCCGGATGGCACCAGTCGATTTGGGCTCAACGGCGATCGGCTCTATCACTACATGGGCACTTCGACCTTTGCCAACTACACCGTACTGCCTGAAATCTCAGTCGCCAAGATTCGCGAAGATGCGCCGTTTGATAAGGTCTGCTACATCGGCTGCGGCGTCACCACCGGCATCGGTGCCGTGATTTACACGGCCAAAGTGGAGCCCGGCGCAAATGTCATCGTGTTTGGCCTCGGTGGTATCGGGCTCAATGTCATTCAGGGCTGCCGCATGGTCGGTGCAGACAAGATTATCGGCGTGGATATTAACCCGAAGAAAAAAGCGCTGGCCGAGAAATTTGGCATGACCCACTTCGTTAACCCCAAAGAGATCGAAGGCGATCTGGTCCCTTACTTGGTCGAGCTGACCGACGGCGGCGCTGACTACACGTTTGAGTGTATCGGTAACGTCAACGTCATGCGCCAGGCGCTAGAAAGCTGCCATAAAGGCTGGGGCGAAAGCATCATTATTGGCGTAGCAGCAGCCGGTCAAGAAATTGCTACGCGGCCTTTTCAGCTAGTCACTGGGCGGGTTTGGCGGGGCAGCGCCTTTGGCGGGGCCAGAGGTCGCACCGACGTTCCTAAGATCGTTGACTGGTATATGGAAGGCAAAATCAACATTGACGACCTGATCACGCATACAATGCCGCTAGCAGATATCAACCGCGCCTTTGATCTGATGCATGCCGGTGACTCTATTCGCAGCGTCGTGCTGTATTAGGCCCCCGATTGACCAAGCAGAAAACGATCGCAGGGCTGGCACAGAGCCAGCCCCACAAAATATTTCACCTAGACTGACAAAATTTAGATCGGCATCTCCTTAACTCACTTACACCGTTTGCCCCTGACGCTGACGCAAGCGCCGCGCACCGACCAGTCCGAGCAGCAGCACGCCTGCCGTGGCCGAAGGCTCAGGCACGCGCGGCGGCTCAGCATCGCTCCACTGTAGGCCAGCCACCGCACCACTGCCGGGATAGTTCAGCTTGACTCGTGTCAGATGGGCATCGTCAACCTTGAAGCTAAACAAGGAGTTGTCGCCCCAGCGATTGCCTGCTTGGGTGAGGGTAACGCCGTTGAGCGTTACGGATTTACCAGCCGCGTCAGCAGCATTCAAGCCATTGGTGGTTTTGTGCAGCGCAATCAGCGCATCGACGCTAATATTCATGACTCGATTGTTGCTGTCATCAAAGCCTTCGACAAAGATGCCGCCGCCATTATCGTCGATGTCTAGCAGTGAAAAGCCGCCGAATTTTACTTCTTTATCGAAATCAAAGTTAATGTAGCCGCCGCGCGCTTCGTCGTCAGGATTGTGCAGATTGTAGCCGCCATCAGCGCCGGTATCTTTGCGATGGTCGTTGCTCTTTTCTTGAATGATCAGCACCTTGCCCTGAGAGGCTGTGCCCCAGTTAGCGCCGGTTCTGAGATCGTTATCAGCTCCGCCCCGGCTCGTATCGTATAGCAGCAGCTTGGCAGCGGAGTTGGTGCGATTATTCCAGCCGTTGATGTTAAGCCCCCAGTCGGCCCACTCGTCGTCAATTAGCTCGCCAGCACCGTCCCTAACATTGCCGTTACCAACTTTGATGCGATTGCCAAAGGCATCTTCATTGAAATCAACCCGGTAGTCTTTAGCTTGAGCTGCAGAACCGCTGAGCAATCCCAAAACCGCGATCGCGGTTCCGGTTACGAGCCATCGTTGAGTCAGTCGCTTGTGGATGTTCATTGGATTAAAGTATCGCTTCTTACACGCAAATACTGACAAATCTGACAGCAAATCCTCTAGAGTACAGGGTCACGTTTTACTAAAAAAAGATCTTATGTCAGTCCACTGTTAAGGCTGAATATAGGCAAATCAAAGCAGTTTGCTGCTATCAGCTAGGCTTTTTATTGAAGTCAGTGATTCAACGCAAGCCTGGTTTTCGCTTTACAAATTTATACTGAATTTGTCAGTATTTTTACTGATCTATAAAATCAGCCTATTTTAGGCTGCAGATTGAGGCTGCAGAAGGCTCACCGTCCTGTAGAGGAAGCGAATGGATCGTCATCTTAAATCTGCAGGCAAGAGCAACAGAGAAACACCAGCACAAAAAGACGCGAAGAGCGCTGAGCTCTCCGCGTCTCCCCATATCCTTTAGCCAAAATTCTTAGCCCTAAGCCGCCCCAGCGCGCGTTTTCAGCTCAGCGACGTACTTGCTAATGCGATGGTCTTCAACGCTACCGGTGATGATGCGCCAGCTAAAGCCGCGCTCTAGCTTGATGGCGGTATCAACATGACGATAGCCCTGCCACCAGCGCGGTAGGCCAACCACAATATCCCAGCCGTAGACCACGCGCCAGGTATCGGGAACGCGACGGTTGTAGGATTCTGTAAAGGCGGCGTTGCCAACTTTAGGAGAACCAAACGTGTAGGCTTCGACCTGAATGCGCGGGCTGAAGTTGTATTGCAAATCAATCGCGCAGAGCGTGGCCAGCGCACCGCCCAGGCTGTGTCCGGTGATGGTATATTGGCTGGCGCTGCTGTTTTTAATATAGTCGTGGATATCGTTGCGGACTGACAGGTAGGCCAGGATGAAGCCGCGATGCATCTTGACCGGGCGGCTCGAATCGGCATACTCGTCTGGATAGATCAGCTCTTTGCTTTCAGTGACTTCTTCGGTAACCTCTTCAATCTGCTCTCGATAGCTTTCTTTCTGGGCGGGCGACCAGGCGTATTCTTCTGCGCCAAAGTCTAAGTTGGTAATCAGATCGCGTTCGGCATCGCTGCCGCGAAAGACAATCACCGTTCTTTGCTGCGTAGCGTCTTCTAAGATAGCTAGCTGCGTGTCGGTTCGGCCCCTTTCAATCAGCTTGGGGGTGATGCCTGGCAGGTCTCGAAATTTGATTGCGGCAAAGTCTTGGTAAATCTCTTGGGATAGAATGGCGCACCGATACGCAGTTTTGAAATCCATTGCAATCACCCTACAAGCTTTGTGCTTCTATTTTCTGTATGTCGACGCTAAGGTCGTTAGAGACGCCATAAAACTCTACAATCGCTGGCGCGATCGCAGGGTCGCCTCCTAAAGTTAGCTACACCGCAGGCCGCTGCTTTTTCGCAAAGGCTCGCTCAGCCGTCTAAACCGCTATCTGCCTAGGCCAGCAGACAGGCGGCTGGAAAAATCAAATATTCAACAAAAAATAGCTTCCAGATGAACTGGTAGAACGCTGGGTAAGATAGCCCTGCTTCGCTGGCGGCTGGTTTAATGGCGACGCGGCGGCTGAGATACCAAAAATAGGCAATGCCTGCTGCGTGAGACAGGATTAAAACCGGCCGATTTACCTCAGGTAGAAACACAGCCGCAACGATGAGCCCCAAATAGCAGCCGGTCAGCACCCAGCGGGCCAGGTTAAACACGGCGGTCTGCCCGAGCTGCACGCTGAACGTTGTGATGTTGTAGCGCCGGTCGCCCTCAATATCGGGGATATCTTTGAAGATTGCAATGACAAAGCTGAAGATCAGAATAAACAGCGTCAGCACCCAGACCCGAGCCGGCACCGTTGGCTGCTGACCTAGCTGGCTGCGGGCGTGCAAAAAGATGCCCAAATTGACGACCGCGCCGCGCACCGACAAAATGCAGATTGAAGCCCATAGCGGAAACCGCTTCAGCCGAATCGGCGGCAGCGAGTAGGCTGTGCCAATCGCCAGGCTAATCCAGATGGTTGCTAGCAGGTAGAGGCTCTGCGACAGCAGCGCTAGCCCGACCGCGCTAGTGCCGGCAATCGCGACGAGAAAGACTGCCTGCGATCGCGAAAAATCGCCGGCGGCAATCGGCAAATGCGGCTTGTTGATTCGGTCGATCTCAACATCTTCGACCTGGTTGAGCCCAACGATGTAGACGTTGCCGCAGAGGCAGGCCAGCCAGGTGAGCAACAGCGCCGCGATTGCCTGCCAGACAGGCAGCGTGCCCGGCCAGCTGCCGATTGGGTACTGAGCTGCCCAGGCAACGGCAAACAGCCCCAAAACGCTGAGGCTAGTGCCAATGATGGTATGCGGACGAGAAAATCTCCAAAATGCTTTGAGCCAGGCAACTGGATTCTGGATCAGGCTCAAAGGTGCACGCGGTAAAGCGGTGAAGTTAGCAGACGGCGTAAAAGGCGGTTTAACCATGCAGCTAAGAAAAAGCAGCTAAGAAAAGCCATTCACGAACCACCATGCCGGATTGGCGCAGCGACCGTCAACTCCCCTGAGACGAATTTACAAGCGCTGCAGTTTCTGCCGAAGGGGCTTTTGCGATCGCGCTATCGTCTATTCACGCGACTTTGCCACTGACGGCGGCTGCGACCAGCCGTGCCCGCTGGCCAGTCATCACTGACTAATCGTCGCTGGCCAATCGTCACCGGCCAGTCGTCAATGACTATAATATTGGCGACAATACTGGCGACTATTGTCGACTGCCCTGGCCACTGACGCCCTGTGACTTTGCTCCAACGATGACCGCTAGTGCCCCTTCTATCCGCTCGCTATCTGCGCCCGAGGCAGCGGCCCCAGCCACGCCTGTTCAAGATAACAGCGTTGGTTGGCAAGTTCATCAGCTGACGCAGCGCCTATCAGAATGGATCGAATGGCGGCTGTCGCAGCTGCCAGAAGACACGAGCGCTACGCCCGACCCGTTTCGCCTACCGGGCTGGCTAGAGGCGCTGCTGTTCGGACTGCTGGTGCTGGGGCTAGCCCTGCTGCTAGGGCTGCTGATGGTGCAGATTCTCAACGCCTATTTAGCGCGGCGCTCGCCGGCGCGATCGCGCTCGGTCCCCGGTCAGCCTGTTTACAAACCGAGCGAATGGGTACATCAGGCCAATCAGCTGGCTCAGGCTGAGCAGTGGTCTGCCGCCTGTCGAGCTTTGTATATGGCGGCGCTGCAGCGGCTGCATGAGCGTCAGCCAATCCCCTATCCAGAGAGCCGTACCGACCAGGACTATCTGCGCTATCTCAGCGAACTGCCGCAGCCGCGCCCCTATCAGCTGCTGATTCGCACGCATGAGCGATCGCACTTTGGCCGCGAGCCGCTGCGAGAGCAGCACTATCAGCGCTGCCGTCAGGCTTACCAGGAGATTGAAAAGTCGTGAAGCAGGCTTTTTCCCGTCGCGCTACCTGGATTGGCCTAGCAGGGCTCGTCGCGCTGGTGCTGCTGGTACTGCTGCTAGCACCCAATAGTCAGGCCGTTAGCGGCTCTAGCTTTAGCCGCGCCCCGGACGGCTATCTCGGCTGGTATCAAGATCGGCAGGCGGCAGGGATTGCCATCGCGCGGTGGCAGCGACCGCCCGCCGAGCTGCTGGCTCACGTCTCTGAGCGGGCTGAACCGCAGACCTTGATTCAGGTGCGCACGCAGCTGGTCGCAGCGCAGCGGCTGGAGAGTCAGCCCTGGGTCAAAGACTGGCTGAGGGCCGGCAATCGGCTGATTGTGCTTGGCATTCGTCGGCCAGTAACGGCCGCTGATTTCATCACGCAGCAGGCTAGCCCGCAGGGCACTGTTCGCATTCATACGCGACGCCGAGAAACCTATCTAGAGCAAAATCGCTCAGTCATTTTGGGCGATGCGCAAGGCGCAATGGTCTGGCGAGAAACTTGGAACCCAGGCGAGCTTATTTTTGCGGTGACGCCTCATCTGGCGGCTAACGCCTATCAGAGCGCCGATAACTTTGCCTTTCTCTCTGCGATCGCAGGCGCCGGTCCGCTTTGGGTCGATGAATTTTTACACGGCTACCGCGCCCCAGAGGCAATTGCTGAAACGGTAGCCAGCAGCTGGTTTGACTATCTCAGGCGAACGCCAATTTTGCTAGCGGTGGTGCAGGCAGCAGTGCTGATGGCGGTGCTGCTCTTGGCGCAAAATCAGCGGCTAGGGACGCAGGTGACGCTGCGATCGCCGGTCGTAGATAACAGTCAGGCCTATATTCAAGCGCTGGCCGCCGTGCTGCACAAAGCCAGCAGCTATCGATTTGTGGCTGAGCAGATTGCGCGAGCCGAGCGGCAGCATCTACAAAAAGCGCTAGGATTCGGCGAGGCTAGCCAGGTAGAGCCAACCCGCTTGCAGCAGGCTTGGACCCAGAAAATGGGTCAGTCTGACCGGTCGCTAACGCCGCTGCTAACGCCGCCCCAGTTCTCAAATACTGAGAAAGACAGTACCTTTGTAGCGTGGCTTGCCAAACTGCAGGCCATTCGCCAGCGTTTAATCGCCCCGCTAGGCCCAAAGGCAACAGAAGCTAAATCGTCTGAGCCCCCTTTAGAGAATTAGCTGCATGGACAAACTGCAACCGCTGATCGCTCAGCTTGGACAAACCCTGGCTCAGGTAGTCGTTGGCCAAGCTGCAACCATTGATCAGCTCTTAGTGGCCCTGCTAGCAGGCGGCCACCTGATTATAGAAGGCGTACCCGGCACCGGTAAAACGCTGCTGGTCAAGCTGCTGGCCCATTTAATTCAGGCCGACTTTCGGCGAGTGCAGCTGACCCCCGACATCTTGCCCTCCGACATTCTAGGCACCAATATCTTTGATCTGAATACGCGCAGCTTTAACCTGAAAAAAGGCCCGATCTTTACGCAGGTGCTGCTCGCTGACGAAGTTAACCGCACCCCGCCTAAAACGCAGGCCGCGCTGCTAGAGGCGATGGAAGAGCAGCAGGTAACGCTCGATGGCAAAGGCTGGCAGCTGTCTGAGTTTTTTTGGGTGATTGCCACGCAGAATTCGCTGGAGTTTGAAGGCACCTATCCGCTGCCCGAGGCGCAGCTTGATCGCTTCTTATTTAAGCTGCTGATAGACTACCCTGCCGCCAGCGCTGAAAAGCAAATGCTGCTCAATGCCCAAGCTGGCTTTGAAGCGAGACGGCTCAATTTAGAGCAGCTATCACCCGTGATGACCGCTGCTCAAATTTTAGCCGCGCGGCAGGCAGTCAAAGCCGTTACGGTGCAGGAGCCTATCTTGGACTATCTGCTGACGCTGGTACGCAAGACGCGACAGTCGCCCGATCTGGCTCTAGGGGCCTCGCCGCGCTCGGCAGTGAGCTGGCTGCAGGCTAGCAAGGCTTACGCTTGGCTTAAGGGCCAAGACTACGTTATTCCCGACCATGTTAAAGCTGTCGCGCCGCCGCTGCTGCGGCATCGGCTGCTGCTTGGCCCGGAAGCGCAGCTCGACGGTCTCAGCATCGAGGCGGTGATTAACACCCTGCTAGCGCAAGTGCCGGTGCCGCGCTGATGGGCCTCACACCGACTCGACGGCTCTACGGTCTGCTGATTGCAAGCGGCGCAGTCGCGGTGCTAGTCGAGGCGCTGCTGCCCGCAGCGGGCACTCAGGCTCAGGTCCTACTGGGGCTGCTCATGTTAGATGGCGGTTTGCTTGTCGCTATGGCTGTGGATAGCGGGCTAGCGCGATCGCAGCGGGCTAGCGTCAGTCGAACGCTGCCGCCTCGACTCTCAATCGGTCGCGAAAATGCCATCACGCTGTCGGTAGCAGCCAGCAGCCCGGTTGAGCTGCGTCTCTATGACGGCTATCCGGCGGCGCTAGGAGAAATGGCTATGCCAATAGCGCTGCGGGCTAGCCAGGCGCAGACCGTCAGCTACGCGGTGACCCCCACCCAGCGCGGCGAGTTTGTCTGGGGCGACCTACAGGTGCAGCAGCGGGGACCGCTAGGGCTAGCCTGGCACAGCTGGACCGTGCCGCAGTCGCAGACGACTGCCGTCTACCCTGATTTGGTCGGGCTGCGATCGCTCACCCTGCGGCTGACGCTGCAGTCTACCGGCAGCGTGCGGCAGCTAAAGCGCATCGGCATTGGCACCGAGTTTGCCGAGCTGCGCGACTACGGTGCCGGCGACGACCCGCGCCTGATTGACTGGAAAGCTACTGCCCGCCGCAGTCAGCCGCTGGTGCGGGTGTTAGCGCCAGAGCGTGAACAAACGCTGCTGGTGCTGCTAGATCGCGGTCGGCTGATGACGGCGCGGGTGCAGAGACTGAGCCGCTTTGACTGGGGCCTAAACGCTACCCTGTCGCTGGCACTGGCCGGACTGCATCGCGGCGACCGGGTCGGCGTCGGCGTTTTTGATCGCACGCTGCAGACTTGGATACCGCCTACCGGCGGGCGATCGCACCTGCAGCGCCTGATTGAAAAGCTCACCCCGATTCAGCCGGTGCTGCTAGAGTCTGACTACCTAGGCGCGGTTACCCAGCTGGCCACTCGTCAGCATCGCCGCGCGCTGGTAGTGGTGATTACAGATGTGGTGGACAGCACCGCCTCGGCAGAGCTGCTGACTGCGCTGACGCGGCTAAAGTCGCGACATCTGCCCTTCTGCGTCACGCTGCGCGACCCTGCCGTAGACCGGCAGGCCCATACGTTTCGAGCAGAAGTAGAAGCCGCCTATGGGCGGGCAGTGGCGCTAGACCTGCTGGCCCAGCGTCAGGCAGCCTTTGCGCGACTCCGGCAGAGCGGCGTGCTGGTGCTCGATGCCCCCGCCAACCAAATTTCGGAATCGCTCGTGGAAGACTACCTGCGCATTAAGCTGAAAAATCGGCTTTGAGCGGTGCGGCAGCGCTATCAGCTCGCCGCCTAAACATTGGCCAGTCGGAAAGCAGCCCCTAGACCAGCGCCCATTTCCTCGGGCGTAATCTTGCCATCGTGGTCAACATCCAGCGCATCAAAGACGGCATCAGAGCCCATCCATTCCTCGCGCGTGATGAAGCCGTCCCCGTCTAGGTCGTAGGCGCGAAAGACATCTTCTGCCGCGTGGCTGACCACATCGTGACCGTCCAGCTGAGCCAAACGCTCTGCCAGCAGCTGCTCTAGAGACTCTAGCGCCTTTGTAAAGCCCTGGATGCCTTCCTCTAGCTTCTCAGAGGCCATGCGATCTTCGGCGTGCATCTTATCGAAGGTGGCTTTGTCCATCGAAAGCTTTTCAATTGATTTGTCTTGAGCCGCTGCGGGAGAAAGCTTACGCGGCAGCGTCTCTTCCATCTCGTCGAGCTGGGCCAAGAGCTTAGGCGAAATGGTCAGCAAATCGCAGCCGGCCAGCTCAGTGAGCTCCCCCGTATTGCGAAAGCTAGCGCCCATTACCTCGGTTTTATAGCCAAACTTTTTGTAGTAGTCGTAGATCTCGGCGACCGACTGTACGCCCGGATCTTCGGCCGGCGGGTAGGACTCTTTGCCGGTCTCTTTTTTGTACCAGTCCAGAATGCGGCCCACGAACGGAGAAATCAGCGTGACGCCGGCTTCAGCACAGGCAATCGCCTGGTGCAGACCAAACAGCAGCGTCAGGTTGCAGTGAATGCCTTCTTTTTCTAAAACTTCGGCAGCGCGAATGCCTTCCCAGGTTGAGGCAATCTTGATCAAGATGCGATCGCGCGAGACGCCTTTGGCCTCGTACTGAGCAATCAGGTCGCGGGCCATCTCAATCGTGCCGTCTGTGTCATACGAGCGGCGCGCATCTACCTCGGTCGAGACGCGACCGGGAATGATTTTTAGAATTTTTAACCCGAAGGCAACGGCCAGGCGCTGAAAAGCTAAATTCGCCACTGCTTGAGCGTCTGCTTGCTCGCCGGCATCGGCTTTGGCCTGCTTTAGCGTGGTATCTACAATGTCTTGATACTGGGGCATCTGCGCCGCAGCCGTAATCAACGACGGATTGGTTGTCGCATCTTGAGGCTTGAACTGCTCGATTGCTTTAATGTCGCCGGTGTCAGCGACGACGACGGTCATTTCACGCAACTGCTCTAAGACGCTCTGCGACATGCTTTACACTCCGTTTAAGGTCACGCCTCATTGTAATCAGCCTGCGGGGGACTGTCTGTAATCTAAAGACTGATTAAGGAATTGCCTAAGAGTACCCGGACGGGTGCTGTAGCGCAGCGCTGACTTGGGGCAAGCTAAAGCTATCAAGAGGCGGCTGTGACAAGCTCTCCCTGATGTCGTAGGGCCGCAACAGTAAACGCAAAAACGCAAATGAGTGCAAATTAGTCGGACATATCGAGTTTCCTCAACCCAGACCGGAGCTTTCCACTCCGGTCCTTTTTTTAGCTATTCATACTCAGGAATCGGAAAGGTTGCCCCCCGCTGATAGGCCGCAAAATGCTGCTTGAGATAGGTGGTGCTGGTGACGTTGGGCTCATCGGTCTGGTCGGGTGTCGTTTGGTAGATCGGTACGCGATCGCGAATCACCTGAATCAGCTTGGGGTTGAGATCTTCAAACCGCTCGACCCGCTCGATGGTGGTATCAAACCGCAGCCGCGCCGGATGCTGATAGCCTAGCTTCATCCAGGGCAGCCAGGGGCAGTCGCGGCCCCAGGTTGGCGGCGGCACGTTCTTGGCCTCAGGGCGACGGGTATAGGTGGTGAAATATTCCGTGCCCTCAAAGGTGTCGCCTGGGCAGTGGTCACGATAGATCGGATTGCCTGCCAGCGGATGCGGATAGGCCAGCGGAATTTCTAGCACCGTCTTTAGGTAGGGCTCACCAGCTGGAATCTCAATTTTTCTCGGCTTGACCCGCCCCTGCACGATTCGATTAGCAATTGGCACCACCGGCACCGACTCCCAACCGGGGAACGGCTGCCACCGGGTCAGCACCTCACCCGTTTTTAGATCGCAGTAGAGCCCCAGCTCGCGGTTGATGCGATGGCCGGCTTCACCATATTCTTGATCGGGGCGAATGAAGGCTTTGGTGGCATTCATGCCAGCGATCGCAAAAATCGGCTCCAGCGGCGCGTTCGGCTCGGGCCGCCAGGAGACCGTACCTTCCCAGCGATAGTAAAGCTGCTGCCCGTGATGGGTGCGATAGAAGTCGAGGTTGTCGACGGTGTAGGGTTGAGCGTAGTCAGACATAGTGGCGTCGGCTAAGAGGATGCAGCTGCGACGGACACAGGCTGAGCTCCGAAGCGAACCTTTAGTCCTGAAGCTGGTCGCAGGGTAGGAATTGGACGCATTGACAGATCTTGATTGGGCAAAATTTCCCAAGCGTAGTTGCGCAGCAGCAGTGCTGCCAAAATTTTCATTTCCATCTGAGCAAAGGCCAGCCCTAGGCAAATGCGCGGCCCGCCGCCAAAGCCAACCAGGCTATAGTCATAGCGCCGCTGTTCGGCTCGCTCTGGGCTAAACCGGTCGGGGTCAAAGCGCTGCGGGTCCGTATAGCAGCGCTCATCTCTGTGAGCAGCGTCAATTCGATAGAGCGCCATCCAGCCGGCCGGCACACGATAGCCGTTAAACACAAACGGTTTCTCAACCTGACGAAAGCCGCCGCCCACCGGCGGATAGCAGCGCTCTACCTCTTTCAAAATCTGATCTAGATAAGGCATCTGCTTCAGCTGCGCCATCGTCAGCTCAGCCGGTAGCGCCCGCTGCTCAGCCCGGGCTTGGCTCAAAATTTCTGGCTGCTGCGCCAATGCCATCACCAGCGACGTCAGCATCGACGTGGTGGTCTCATGCCCGGCAAACAGCATCAGCAGCGTTTGCACCTTGATTTCCTCTAGGCTCAGCCGATTGCCGGCCTCGTCTTCGGTCGCCAGCAGCAGCCCCAGCACGTCGCGAGTCGGCGTTTGCTGATGCTGCTGAATCATGGTTTCGATATAGGCCAGTAAGCGATCTCGCGCCTGCAGCGCTCGACCATAGGGCGTCCAACCCCAGCGAATCGGTACCATAAACAGGCCGTTCGTCAGCGTCGTGAACCAGTCAGAAAGCTGCTCGATTTGCTCGCCCGGCTGCGTGCCTACCAGCAGCACGCTGGCTACCTCAAAGGTGAACTTCTTCATCTCTGTGAACCAGGTGAAGGTTTCTAGCCGCTGCCAGTGCTGCAGATATTTTTGAGACAGCTCAACCATAGTTGCGAAGTAGCCCTCCAGCGCTTTACCGTGAAAGGCCGGCATCATCAGCCGCCGATTGCGCCGATGAACTTCGCCCTCTTGCAAAAACAGCGATTCGCCCAGCAGTTCCTTAAAGGTGTTGGGCCAGCCGCCGCGCCAGGAGAAATAGTCCATGTGGGTAGAGAGCAAAAATTCGTTGGCCTCTGGCCCTACCATCACCACGGTTGGGCGACCCAGGATGTGAGTTCTAAAAATGCTGCCGTATTTGGCCTGGCGCTTGTTGGCAAAATTCCGATCGAGTAAGAAGTTGAGCGATTCGCCAATCAGCGGCAAGCCGAAGCTACCAGGCGGAAGCGGTTGAATCGAGGTCATCGTCAGTTATTCTAAACAGCCCCAGTGCCTAGCTATTCTAGCGAACCAACGGGTTGACTCAAACCGCTCAGAGCTTTATCGTGAGTAGCTAAGCCGTTCTCGCAATGGCCCCAGAACTCACTGACCTTAGCGCCACCTGCAGGTACCGGAAATACCAACAGGCGGCTAACCACCCAGTTTCCATAGCAAACCAGGCGGCTTGGTTGATTTTACTCTAGCCTCCCAAATTTGCACTATTACGGGGTTGCTAGGGTTTTTGAGTTCTGTTTCCTCGACCGATTTTAGATTGGGGATTTTAAATTTTGGCGAGATATCCAAAGTTTGAATCTGCCGGTCTAGAAGCGGTTCACCCACATAACAGGAGACAGAACCTCATGTTTCAACCGACGGGATCGGGCGCAGATGTGCCCACAGATTCGTCTGCCCAGACAGACAAACGCGAGCCGATTCGCCTGCTGATGTTTGGTTCGCTCGCGGGCGTGCAGAGCGTGATTAAAAGCTTGCACAAGCGCAGCTTTGCTGAGCCGAACGATTGGAGTCAGCCGATACCGACCGAGCGACCGGGCGAGGTGATGGTGACGCTGACCAAATATCGTCTGCGAGCAGGCGACTAGCGTAAATTGCTGATAGAGTAGCTAAAGGCTGTTTAGGCCCCCAAACCCTCAATGCTGGGGGCTTTGAGCCTAACGCTTTGTGACCGAGGCGTTTGAGTCTGCTTTTGCCAAGCTTAGGCAATTGGGGGCTCAGCAATCTCGCTGCCGGCCTATCTCTTGATGCTATGGTGCCTACAAAAATCGATCAGCCCGTTCGGTCGCGTCCGGTTAGCATTTCTACCATTCTGATGTGGGCGGGCATGGCGATCACGGCAGCGTTTATTTTGATAGCGCTGTTTGCGCCGCTGCTAGAGAGCTGGGGCTGGCTGCAAGATCCCAATGCTTCGCTGACCAATCCCATTCACGTGCCGCCCTCAGCGGAGCACTGGTTTGGCACCAGCCGTCAGGGCTACGATGTGTTTTCGCGAACGCTGTTTGGTACGCGCGCGGCCTGGCAGGTGGTGGCGCTGGCAACGGCAATGAGCGTGCTGGTGGGGGTGCCGCTAGGGATGGTCAGCGGCTACCTGGGCGGTAAGCTCGACCGGGCGCTGCTATTTTTCATGGATACGATCTATACGCTGCCGGGGCTGCTGCTGTCGGTGACGCTGGCGTTTATTGTCGGTAAGGGTGTGGTGAACGCTGCGATCGCGCTTAGCATTGCCTATGTACCGCAGTACTATCGAGTGGTGCGCAACCATACAGTCAGCATCAAAACTGAGCTGTTTATCGAAGCAGCGCAGGCCATGGGCGCTTCAACCTGGGCGGTGCTATCGCGCTATCTATTTTTAAACGTGGTGCAGAGCGTGCCGGTGCTGTTCACGCTGAATGCTGCCGATGCGGTGCTGATTTTGGGCGGCCTGGGCTTTTTGGGCTTAGGTCTGCCAGAGCAGGTGCCAGAGTGGGGAGCCGATCTACGTCAGGCGCTGGATGCGCTGCCAACCGGCATCTGGTGGACGGCGCTGTTTCCCGGATTGGGGATCACGCTGATGGTGACCGGGCTGTCGCTGATTGGCGAAGGGCTAAATGAGCTGATCAATCCGCTGCTGCGTCGGGAGAACTGGCGCTAGCGCGGATAGGCGCGGCTGCGGGTGTCTGAAAAGGTTGGATGAACCCGGGTATCAGCGTAGCTGAGATGCTAGGGTAGGGACGTTTGACGCTGAATGCCCTCAGCTCACCGTTTTCGCTTATCACTCTCCACTGCTATGACCCTGCACCAGCAAACTCACTCCCTCGATCACGAAGCGCTGATTGCGCTGATGGCTGAGACAGCTAACCTGCTGATTGTGCAAGATCTTGACGGGGTCTGCATGGGGCTGGTGAAAGATCCGCTCAGCCGGGTGATTGATATGGCCTACATCAAATCAGTGCCGGCGTTTGAAGGCAATTTCTTTGTGCTCACCAACGGCGAGCATATTGGGCAAAGGGGCATCAATGGCATCATCGAGCGCGCGTTTGGCGGCGCGGAGGCCGTGGCTCAGCAGGGGCTATACCTGCCGGGGCTAGCGGCAGGCGGCGTGCAGTGGCAAAACCGCTATGGCAAGCTAGAGCATCCGGGCGTGAGCGACGCAGAGCTGGCTTTTTTAGCGCAGGTGCCCGATCGAATTGAGCATCAGCTGCGGCAGTTTTTTGCTGAGCGACCCATGCTGCTTTCGCCAGAAGCGCTAGAGGCCTGCATTCAGTCTGCGGTGCTAGACAACGTGGCCTCACCCACCGTCAATCTCAATACGTTTTATGAGACGCTGCGCGATCTAGACGCCTATGTTGAGCTGCAGCAAACGATTCAGGCGCTGCTCGACGATCTGCTAGCGGCGGCAAAGCGTCAAGGGCTAGGCGATTCTTTCTTTGTGCACTATGCGCCGAACTTAGGCCGCGATGAGAATGGTCAAGAGGTAGCCTGGTGGGCCAGCGAAACGTCTTCTGGGACGACCGATTTTCAGTTTATGCTGCGCGGTGCGATCAAAGAGGCGGGCGTGCTGGCGCTGCTAAACCACTATTATTTTCAGCGGACGGGCAAGTACCCGCTGGGGGTAGACTTCAACGCGCGGCAGGCACCACATCAGGCAGACGACATGCTGGCGCTGGTCGAGCAAAATTTTGACCCAGCGCTGATGCCGACGATGATTGGGGTGGGCGATACGGTCACCAGTCAGGCGGTCGAAACTGAGGACGGGCTGGAGTTCAAGCGAGGGGGAAGCGATCGCAACTTCTTGCAGCTGATCCAGGCGATTGGCCAAACGTTTGAGAGCAGCAACTTGACCGTCTATGTCGACAGCAGCGGCGGTGAGCTAAAAAACCGCAAGCCGGTTCAAGTGACCTCAGACTATGGTCAGCCGCGCGTCGTAGAAGGCCCGCGCGATCTGCGCGATAGCGACGATCCGCTGACGCTTAACGTGGTGTTTCCGGGCGGACATTTGCAATATTGCCAGGCGTTTCAGACGGCGGCGCAGCGCCGCATCTCTGGCTAACCGATGCAGCAGGTGATTGGAATTGACCTGGGCGGCACCGCCATCAAGCTAGGGCTGGTGACGGCGGCGGGCGAAGTGGTGCGATCGCTCTCGGTGCCAACGCCCCAGCCTTCCTACCCAGAGCCGGTAATAGCGGCCATTGTCAACGCAGTGGCCCAGCTCGACCCGACCCGCGAGGCGACAGCCATCGGTCTAGGCATGCCTGGCCCGGCCGATCGCGCGGGTCGGGTGGCGCAGATTTCTATTAATTTAGACGGCTGGCTGGAGGTGCCGGTGGCCGACTGGCTAGAAGCTCAAACGGGCTATCCGGTGACGGCTGAAAACGATGCCAACTGCGCCGCGATTGGTGAGGCCTGGCTGGGAGCCGGTCGACAGTTTCAAGACTGGATTCTGCTCACCTTGGGGACAGGCGTGGGCGGCGCTATCTTCTTGAACGGACAGCTGTTTACCGGCCATAGCGGCGCCGCTGGCGAGCTGGGGCTGATTACGATTGACCCCAACGGCCCTGTCTGCAACAGCGGCAACAGCGGCTCGCTAGAGCAGCACTGCTCAATGCGGGCGCTACAGCGTGAGACTGGCCAGTCGCCCCAGCAGCTAGCCGAGGCTGCCCGCGCCGGCAATCCCGATGCGATCGCGCTTTGGCAGCAGTACGGTCGGCTGCTGGGCGCTGGCATTGCAAACCATCTCTACGTACTGACCCCAGAGGCGGTTGTGCTGGGCGGCGGCATGAGTGCGCTTGCGCCGCTCTTTATGACAGCCCTGAGCGCAGAAATAGAAGCGCGAGTGCTGCTACCTTCGCGCGCCCATCTACAGATTTTGATCGCTGAGCTAGGCAACCAGGCGGGTCTGATTGGGGCAGCAAAATTAGCGTTTTCGCAGCCGTAGGCAGCGATCAGCCAGCAGTTAGCCTAGAAAATTTCTCCTAAGGGTAGCTAAGAATCAGATTTTTGCAAGCCATTTCAACAAATCCTTGTGGATTAGATCGGGTCGCTTTTTTCTACACTAACAAAGATTTTGCAGATACCAACTTGTATCAACTAGCGTTAATTTGAGTAAACAGCGATCGGAGTGAGCCCTCCCGCATGCTAACTTAAACATATAGAAAACAACTGAATACCTGTTCTCGAAAAGGCTTGATTTAACAAGCGTTCGAGCCATTCAAAACCAACTAAAAACTGCTGATTTTCCCTCTCCAAATTTGGGCTTGAGTCTTATCAAAGCTTTGTAAAGCTATTGAATGAAGACAGCCAAATTTAAATATCAACTGAGATGAAGGGCAGTTAGCACTGTAAACCTAAATGTGAGTAATGCTCACTTGTTCTCTCTACTAAGCTAATAGCAGACTAGCGATTGTTTTTGAGTTTTGCCAAGTTGAAATGAGGTCGATCCCCTAGGATTGGCCTCATAATTTTTAGGTATAGTATCAGAAGCAATCTTGACAATCTCTATAGCAAGAGACGTGAGTACTATGGCTGATTACTGGTATGGATTGGTAGTAGGTAACTCACGATTTCACTGGGCTGCATTTGACGATCAGGTATTTTTAAAGTCGTGGCACACGCCGCATTTGCTAACGCAGCAGCTGGTTGAGCTGATCAATCACTGGTTTAGCCATGAGAGCTGGCAGCGCGTTGATCCTGGCCTAGAGGTAGCGCAGCTAGCGTCGCTAGCGCACTGTCCACCGATTTGGGTGGCATCGGTGGTTGATATGCAAACGGCTTTTTTCCAGGGTGAGCTGGGCGCGCCAGTCTATGAAGTTGACCGCCATCAAATTCCGCTGCGGGGGCTCTATGACACGCTGGGGCTAGATCGCATTTTGAATATTTGGGGCGCTAGCCTGCGCTACAGCTGGCCTATTGTCGTGGTCGATGCCGGGACTGCCTTGGCAATTACGGCTGGCAGCGAGGGGCAGGTGCTCGGCGGTGCAGTTTTACCTGGATTAGCGCTGCAGGCTCGCATGCTGTCTGAGGCGACCGATGCTCTACCCTATGTTAGCTTCCATGCGCTGACAGCATTTCCACCACGCTGGGCCATGACCACTGACGAGGCCATTCAAAGCGGTATTCTCTACACCGCCTTGGCCGGAATTGAAAGCTATCTCAAAGACTGGCGACAGCAGCATCCTGATAGCGCCGTTGTGTTTACCGGCGGTGATGGTGAGCTGCTATATCGGCTCAGCAAAAGCCGCACCCCGGTGAGTGATACCGAGATCCGGCTTGATCCAAATCTGATGTTCTGGGGACTGCGCGCCTATCGTAGGCTATCGCAGCGCGGCGATCTGAGCGTCATAGTTTGATGGGCTCATGCCGTCTGTAGCGGTTGGGATCGCTTCTTCATTCAGCAGGCGCTGCAGACCGTTAACGCGATTGCGCGCATCGGGGTGCGTACTCAAGAACTCCGGGGGGCTGCCCCGCCGCACCAGCTTCTGCATGAAGCTCACCATGGCCGCCTGGTCGTAGCCAGCTTCGCCCATGGTATAAAACCCGTGCTCGTCGGCTTCATACTCGTCCTCTCGGCTAGCGGGTAGCTGCAGAGCGACCTGCACACCAATGTTGACCAGCTGATCGCGGTTGACGCCCAGTGCGCCAGCAATTCCTTGCGCGATCGCGGCCTGTCTCATCTGATTGAGGGCGTGCTTCTTCGCGATATGACCAACTTCATGGCTCAGCACGCTGGCTACTTCCGCCTCATTGTCGGCCGCCTGCAGCAGCCCCGTGGTCACATAGACATAACCGCCAACCGTTGCAAACGCATTGATGCTGTCGTCTTGCACGACTTGAAAGGTATAGGGAATGTCAGAGCGATCGCTATGCGGCACCAGGCGCTGGCCAATCGCACTGACATACTGATTGACCTGCTGGTTGTTGTACAGCCGAAACTCGCCGCGCCGCACCAGCTGATCGTTGATTTGGCGGCCTAAGTTGCGCTCCTGCTCGTCCGACATATTGGAAATTTGGATCACTTGAATACCGTTGAAAATGAGATCCAATAGGCCGGCCTGAGAAGGCTGCGGTACGGCTAACCCAAAGCTGAGCGTTGCAATGAATGCCATAAAGCCATAAGCAATGCGGCGAGACAGCTTTGTTTTGAGCAAAAATAGTGCTTTAGACATATTCCAAGTGACCTTCTGCAGCTTAGTTTCTTAGCCCCACGCGATGTTCAGTAGAATGCTCTGAAGATGCCGATTGACCCTAAACTATTAAGTATCAATAAGCGTCTGGGCAATGCTTCCCTGACACTAGGCTAACGCACGCTACCGGTGCTTTGCGGCTGGGATGTGCCAGTTGCAAAAGCGTAAAATCTAGTTTCGTTGTCCTATTCACTATTATAAAAAGCTTAATTTCTGCGCCTCTACCACTTAATGATCTTCTATCTTTAGGAAGATATCAAAGGCTAAATAAATCCCCTTTTAGATAGCGTTCTAAAAAGATATGGTTGGCCTGAGCGCATTTTTTATGGGTGAAGTAAAATAGGCCATGCCTAATTAGAGCCGGTATATTGGGCTCAGGGTTCAGCTTTGGTCAATCTAGCTTTGGTCAATGTCGATGACCCTTTGAGCGCCAAGGCCGAGCTCATGCAAGCAGGCTGATGCAGACAGGCCCATGCAAACAGGCGGAATATAATTGCCTTGCAAAGTGGCTGCTAGCTAGTCAAACGGTATCAGCGATATCAACGAGTTGCACTCATTTAGGTAAATTTGGGTAATCAAGAATACAAACTAGAACCCCTGTTCCGGCTGCCTAGGATAATAGCTGTCCGGGCTGGCCGTCCGGGCTAGCTAAACGCTAGGTCTGGGGTGAGCTACCGCAGTGCTCTTGCCGCTCGCCATCTTGCTTAATTTTTGCTAGCTGCCTGCTACTTCAATATTGCCTAGTTAGCTAAGGCAGCCGTCATCAGCTATTTCAGCTCATCCGTAAGTCTACAACTGTTACTCCATAGGATCCATCTATGCAAACAGCTCCTATCATCAATCTAGAAAATGTCTGCGTTGAGGACGATCGCACAGGATTGACGGTCGAGACGCTAAAACGGGCGTTTCTTGACAACCTGTTCTACGTGCAGGGGAAGTTTCCTCGGCTAGCGACGCAGTCTGACTACTACATGGCTTTAGCATACACGGTTCGGGATCGCCTGCTGCAGCGCTGGCACAGTACGGCGGCGGTCTACACCGAGAAGGGATCGCGGACAGTGGCCTATCTCTCAGCTGAGTTCTTGATGGGACCACAGCTGGGCAATAACTTGATCAATCTGGGCATCTACGAGCGCGTAGAGCAGGCCATGCAAGAGCTGGGTCTGTCGCTATCAGATTTGCTTGAGCACGAAGAGGAGCCTGGTCTTGGCAATGGCGGTCTGGGGCGGCTGGCTGCCTGCTACCAAGATTCGCTAGCGACGCTAGAGATCCCAGCGCTGGGCTACGGCATTCGCTACGAGTTTGGCATCTTCAAGCAGGACATTCGCGACGGCTGGCAGATTGAGGCCACGGACAAATGGCTGCGCTTTGGCAACCCCTGGGAGCTGCCGCGACCGGAGTGGGCAGTCAACGTCAAGCTGGGAGGCCACACAGAGTCCTATCTAGATGCAGAGGGAGCCTACCGAGTGCGCTGGATTCCCTATCAGGTGATTAAGGGAATCCCCTACGATACGCCGATTCTGGGCTATCAAACCAACACCTGCAATACGCTGCGGCTGTGGTCAGCCGAAGCGCCCGAGTCATTCGACTTTGATGCGTTTAATTCTGGGGACTATCTAGGAGCCGTTCACGCCAAGATGAGCTCAGAAACGCTCTCCAAGGTACTTTATCCCAATGACAACCTTTCTCAGGGCAAGCAGCTGCGGCTGGCGCAGCAGATTTTCTTTGTTTCCTGCTCGCTGCAGGACATGATGCGGATTCTGCAGGGACAGGGGATTGAGCTAGCGCGCTTCCATGAGAAGTTTACGGTTCAGCTGAACGATACTCACCCTGCGATCGCGGTGGCCGAGCTGATGCGGCTGCTGGTGGACGAGCATCAGATGAGCTGGGAGCAAGCCTGGTCAATCACGCAGCAGAGTGTAGCCTACACCAACCATACGCTAATGCCCGAGGCGCTAGAGCGCTGGCCGGTCGACCTGTTTAGTCAGATGCTGCCGCGCCATCTTGAGATCATCTATGAAATTAACCATCATTTCCTAGAAGCGGTGCGGGCAAAGTTTCCCAACGACTCAGAGCGCATTCGCCGCATGTCTTTAATTGATGAATCTGGCGAGCGGTATGTGCGGATGGCTAACCTAGCCTGCGTCGGCAGCTATGCGATTAACGGGGTGGCAGCGCTGCATACTGAGCTGCTCAAGACCGGTGTGCTGCAAGACTTCTATGAAATGTATCCACAGAAGTTTAAGAACAAGACCAACGGGGTGACGCCGCGCCGGTTTATGATGCTCAGCAACCCGCGACTGACCACGCTGCTGAATCAAAAGATTGGCAATCGCTGGGGACGCCACTTGGAAGAGCTGAAGAAGCTAGAGGCGTTTGCCGATGATGCAGGCTTTCAGCACGACTGGTGGGAAATCAAGCATGCCAATAAGCGAGAGCTGGCTCACTATATTGAGCAGCACAACGGCGTTGTGGTTGATCCCAGCTCTCTGTTCGATATTCAAGTTAAGCGCATTCACGAATACAAGCGTCAGCACTTGAACGTACTGCACATCATTTCTCTCTATCAGCGGCTTAAAGACAATCCCAGTCTGGATGTGCCCCCGCGCACGTTCCTGTTTGGCGGCAAAGCGGCCCCAGGCTATCGCATGGCGAAGCTGATGATCAAGCTAATTACGTCGGTAGCTGACGTGATTAACAACGATCCGGCGATTAACGATCGCATCAAAGTTATCTTTCTGAAGAACTTCAACGTCAAGCTGGCGCAGCATATCTACCCGGCTGCCGATCTTTCTGAACAGGTCTCTATGGCCGGTAAAGAGGCCTCTGGTACTGGCAATATGAAATTTGCCATGAACGGAGCGCTGACGATTGGGACGCTAGACGGCGCTAACGTTGAGATTCGCGAAGAGGTCGGCGCCGAAAACTTCTTCCTCTTTGGTCTGACGGCGGCTGAAGTAAAAGCGCTCAAGGCCAGCGGCTACAATCCCTGGGACTACTATCAGGGCAACCCAGAGCTCAAGTCGGTGATTGATCGGATTGCTGCAGGCGATTTCTCAGGCGGCAATGCCGACCTGTTCATGCCGCTGCTAGATTCGCTGCTGAACTGGGATCCGTACCTGCTGCTGGCGGACTATCAGTCCTACATAGACCGTCAGCTCGAAGTGGGCAAGGTCTACTGCGATCGCAATCGCTGGACTAAGATGTCGATTCTAAATGCGGCTCACATGGGCAAATTTTCCTCTGATCGCTCGATTCGGGACTACTGTGACGACATCTGGCGAATCGACCCGGTGCAGATTGAGCTCACCGAAGATTTGCTCAACGGTAAGCTGGTAAGCGATCCGCAGCTGCAGAATGTTTGATGTCTGCCGTTAGAAAAGCGGCGCCGTCATCCGTTTTCTGAGCCATCGCTGCTAGGGCGTTTAAGCTCTAGCAGCGGCTTAAATTTGCGTCGCTCAACGCACCACGAAAGTTTGCTAAAGTAAAGCTTGCCCATCCAGGCAGGAGTGCTTTAGATATGGCGATTTTAGATTCGAAGGGACGGCTATTTGGCAAGGTTAGCTTGCTTGATGTCGGCGCCGGGCTGCTAATTTTGGCAGTGGTCGTCGGCATCTTTTTGTTTCCGGGTACCTCTGGTTCGGTGGCTCAAGTCGGCAGCACGAACACCGATATCGAGGTGGATTTGATTGCTCGCGGACTGACGGTGCTCAATCCCAATGAATTTTTAGAATCGATGAAGGCCGAAGGCGAGACTACTATCATTATTCGCAACCAGCCCTACGGCAAAGTGGACCTGATCGATGTCAAGCCGCTGCCGCGCAGTACCGCAGTGCCGCAGCCGGATGGGTCGGTCGAGTCGTTCCCCGATCCGCGACCCGAGCTCGACTACACAGCTGACATGCTGATCACCATTGGCGGCGAGGCGCAAATCACCCCTAGCGGTCCGGTGTTGGGCAACAGCAAAATCAAAATTGGGACGCCGATCGAGCTTGAGGGCGAGCTATATAACTTTAAAGCTAGTACTGTCGCAGTGCGAATTTTAGAAGAATAAGCGACGCCTACATTGGGATCTTTGAGCAGCCGAGGCTAGGATGCTGAAATCAGTTCAGGGTATGTTCAGAGACTCGAAGTAGCAGAGCCCTCTCTAATGAGCAATTGGTCTACACGCGCCCGGTCCTGGCTGTCGGTTGGGCTGCGATCGCTAATTTTGATAGCGCTGATCGCCGGGCTAGTTTTTCGGTTTGGCCACCTAGATCGCAAAGTCTATCAGCATGACGAAGCCTTTACGTCTATGCGGATTTCTGGCTATGCCAAAACCGATATTGAGCAGCAGCTGTTCACTGGCCGCGTGATCACGGCGGCTGATATCGATCGGTATCAGCGACCTGGCCCCGATCGAAACTTAGCCGATGCGCTGCGGGTGCTAGCAGACTACGCAGAGCATCCGCCGCTCTACTATTTAATGACCCGCTTCTGGGCACAGGCGTTTGGTAGCTCAGTAGCGACTGTCAGAAGTCTAGCCGCGCTGATTAGCCTGCTAATTTTTCCTAGCCTCTACTGGCTCTGCCGATCGCTCTATGGCTCACCAAAGCCAGCCTGGATCGCGATCGCGCTGGTGGCGGTCTCGCCGCTGCATGTGCTCTATGCTCAGGAGGCACGTCAGTATAGCCTAACGGCAGTCATGACGGTTTTGACGAGCGCGGTGCTGCTCTTTGCGCTCAGACGCAGAACCTGGCTAAGCTGGCTGGCCTACGCAGGGGCGCTAACGCTGGGGCTATATTCAAATTTGCTGTTTGGGCTAGTCGCGCTGGCCCACGCTGTCTATGTGGTCGGTGCCTGGCGCAAGCTGCTTTGGCGCTATCTTCAGGCAACCGCCCTGGCGGTAGCGGCCTTTGTGCCTTGGATAGCGGTTGTCATTGTCAGCTTCTATCGAATTCGCCGCTTTACCCGCAACAGCGAGCTTGACCTACCGGCGCTGGTGAAGTGGTGGGCGCGCAACGCGAACAACCTATTTTTTGACTTTCACCCTAGCTTAGAACCCTACGACCCGCTCCGCTTTGATGATGTTTTTTTAGCACCGCTAGCAGTGGCGCTAATCGCCTATGCGCTTTACGTTATCTATCGGCAGACGCCTAAGCGAATCTGGCTGCTGGTATGGAGTCTGACGCTAGTACCTGTCCTACCGCTGGCCCTAATGGACGCGCTGCAGGGCGGTCTGCGCTCGACCGCTATGCGCTATGTGATTCCTGCCTGTATTGGCATACAGCTAGCAGTTGCATTTTTGCTAGCGGCCAAGCTCAGCGTCGCATCGAGGCAGCGGCGAATTTGGCAGGGAGCAGCCCGGCGGTTGCTCCCTGA